>SKLG01000273.1 GCA_007123335.1 Anaerolineae bacterium
GTCGGTCTCGATGCGCACCAGCAGGCTGTTGCGCTCGGGGAAGGCGCTCTGCGACGAATAGAAGCGGTCCTTGCCCAGGGGCATGCGCAGGATGTAGGTCTTGACGTCGATGATCTTCATGGATGACCTCGTTATCTTTGAGTGGGAATGCTATGGCTGCGCGGCCATCGCCGCCACGGTCTGCAACGCCAGCTCCTCGACGACGCACCGGGCGGCGAGCACCCGCCGGCGGTCCTCGTCGGTGGTGGACAGCACGTGATGCTCCTCGATGAGGTTGTCCAGCAGGTAGAGGAGGCAGGCTGCCGGCACGCCAAAATGGGCGGTCACGGACAGGGTGGTAGCCGCCTCCATCTCTACGCCGGCATAGCCCTCCCCCTCCCAGCGCAATATATCCTCCCAGCGCTCGGCCATGAACGCCGGCGTGGTGAACACCCGCCCCTCGTGCCAGGCGAGGCCGCCCTCGGCCAGCCCCCGGCGCAGGCGCTCGGTGAGGCAGGCGTCGGCCACGGCGTCGGCATCTTTGGGTAGATACCAGTCGGAGGCCGCCTCGCCGCGCCCCGCGCCGGTGACGAGCAACAGATCGCCCACGGCCATCCCCCGGCGGGTGCCGCCAAAGCTGCCGATCTGCACGATGCTCCTGGCGCCCAGCGCCGCCGCACAGTGGACGGCCATCGCCGCCATGGGCGCACCCAACACCGGCGCGTACCAGAGGGTGACGCCGTCGGCCTCGCCGACGACAATGTTGAACGCCTTGGCCGCCACCCGCGCGCGGGTCAGCCGGTCGCGCCAGCGGCGGGCGTGGGTGGGCATGTTGTAGGTGCCGTGCAGGACGAGGCCCGCCGGGTCGTCGGCCTCGTCGATGCCCAACAGGGCGCGGATGGCGGTCTGGTCAAAGGTCTGGTACAAGGCTCGCCCTCTCTGATGTGTGGATGGTGTGTGTCAGAGGCCCACGCCGTCGATGGCCGTCCCACAATGCCGGCAGCCGCCCTCCTCGACGTCCTGAGTCATGATGCGATAGCCCATGCGGCGAATCACCACCTGGCCACAATTGGGGCAAGAGGTGTGCTCGCCGTCGTCGCCGGGGATGTTGCCCACATAGACATAGCGCAGCCCCTCCTCCAGGCCGATCTCTCTCGCCCGCTGCACCGTGCGCGTCGGCGTGGGCGGGCGGTCGAGCAGCTTGTAGGTAGGATGGAAGCGGCTCACGTGCCAGGGCGTCTCCACGCCCAGCTCGCCGCCAATAAAGCCGGCGATGTCGCGCAGCTCCTCGTCCGCGTCGTTCAGGCCGGGGATGACCAGCGTGGTCACCTCGATCCACACGCCGCGACGCTTCATGAGCTTGAGGCTGTCCAACACCGGCTGCAACCTGGCATGGCACTGCTCCCGGTAATAGTCGTCGCGAAACGCCTTGAGGTCGATATTGGCCGCGTCGAGGAGAGGCGGCGCGTCGTCGCTCGTCACATAATCGAGCATCTCGGGGGTCATATAGCCGTTGCTGACGAACACGTTGGCCACCGCGTTCTGATGCGCCAACCGGCAGACGTCATACGCGTATTCGAAAAAGATCGTTGGCTCGGTGTAGGTGTAGGCGATGCTCTGGCAGTCATGGCGTCGCGCGGCGCGCACTACCTCCTCGGGGGGCGTGATCGGCATGCCGATCCCCGATTGTGGCGGCCACATCCTCTCGCGTGGGGCCTGCGAGATGTCGGCGTTCTGGCAAAAGGTACAGCTAAAATTGCAGCCCACCGTGGCGATGGACAGCGCCGTGGTGCCGGGATGAAAATGGAACAGCGGCTTTTTCTCGATGGGGTCCACGGCCTGGCTGATCACCTGGCCATACACCAGCGTGTAGAGCGTGCCCTCGCGGTTCTCGCGCACGCCGCACAGGCCGCGCTGGCCCTCGGCGATGCGGCAGCGCTGGGCGCACAGGGCGCACTGCACCCGCTGGTTGTCGAGCTTTTCATAGAGCATGGCTTTATGTAGTTCCGCCATATCATACCTCCCTGGCCGCAATACTAGGCGCAGCCCAGACGCCGATCAAAGTATAGGCCCGCCTCCCGCAACATCAAGGCGCCCTCTGGGAACGCCGAGCGCCGGCTCGGCATGGGGTTGGAGGAGGGCCGAGCAGGCGCTCGGCGCTCCCGGATGGGACGCTATTCGCCCTGCCCTGTCGGCAGCCAGACGGTAAAGGTCGTGCCGCGACCCACCTCGCTCTCGACGTTGATGCGGCCGCCGTGCTCCTGGATGATGCTGCGGCTCACGTGCAGCCCCAGGCCGAGGCCCAGCTCCAGGGGTTTGGTGGTGTAAAAGGCCTCGAACAGGCGCTCCATCGTCTCCGGGGGCATGCCCTCACCGGTGTCGGCGAAGGAGATGCCCACGCCGGCAGGCTCCTCCGCAGGCGCCGCCGAGATGCGCAGCTCGCCCCCCTCAGGCATGGCGTCCAGGGCGTTGAGCGTCAGATTGAGGAACACCTGCTGGATGCGGTCGCGCACCAGGGGCACGAGCGGGAGCTGGGCGCCGTTGTCATCCCACCAGACCTCCACGCCCTGGCCGCGGGCGCGCTCGTGGGTCAGGACGATGGTTCGCTGAACCAGGTCGCCCAGGTCAGAGAGCTCTCGGCGCCCCTCGCTCTGACGGCCCAGGTCGCGGATGCGCTGCACGATGCGCGCGGCGCGCTTGAGTTCCTCCATAGCCACGCTCATGTAGCGATCGGCGTCCTCATTCTCCGGCAGCACCTCCATGGCCAGGCCCAGGCAGCCCACCACGGCCTGCAGCGGGTTGTTGATCTCGTGGGCCAGCGTGGCGGCCATGCGCCCCACGACGGCCATCCGCTCGGCGTGCACCAGCGCCTCTTGCGCGCGCCTGGCCTCGGTGATATCGATCTCCATCTCCAGGATCATCGGTGTGCCGTCTACATCGGTGAACGGAAAGTCGTAGGCGTCGATGGTGGTGCCGTCAAAGAGGGTTACCTCCCAGCGATGCGGCTGGCCCGTCTCTAGTACCCGATAGGTCTCGCAGAATGCGCACGGCTCGGCCTGCCCAAAGCAGCGCTGGTAGCAGTAGTGGCCTTGCGACGCGCCAAACTTTTCGCGGAAGGCGCGGTTCGCAAAGGCGATGCGGTGGTCGGGCGTCAGCAGGCAGATCATGGCCGGCAGTGTCTCCAACACGTCGAGCAGTCGCTGCCGCTCCTCCGTGACTGCATCGGCGATGATGCGTTGCTCCTCGGCCTCGCGCCGCGCCTCCCGCGCCTGTCTATGCGCGGTGATGTCCCTTGCGACGCCAAACCACTCGATGATCTCACCATGGGCATCCAGGATCGGCACCGCCCGCGAGTGTGTCCATCCCAGGGATCCATCGGCCTGGCGCACGTGGTGTCTCAGGTCAAAGACGCTCTTGGTCCGAATGGCCTCCTGGATGACCGCGTTCACGTGTGTCTGTTCGTCCGGGGGAATGTACTTGTCCAGCCAGGTGGCGTCGGGCGATTCCGTGTCGGCGAGAAACCCGCCACCCTGGAGCAGGCGCATCTCGCGCCAATCGGGGCTCATGATGTACAGCACGTCCGAACCGGCCGTCACTAGGGCGCGCCACCGCGTCTCACTCTCGCGCAATGCCTCCTCAGTTCGCACGCGTTCGGTGGTCTCGTCGGCCACCACATTCACCCCGATGACCCGTCCCTCCGCATCCTTGATCGGCAGCCACTGCGCCATCCAGGTGCGCAATACACCGGGCTGCGCCGGGGTCGTCCCTGTCCCCTGAAGGTCCAGTACCGGCTCGCCTGTTTCGAGGATCTGCCGCATCAGCGCTTCCGCCCCATCGGCCAGATCGGGAACGATCTCTCGCAGTGTTCTGCCGATGTGCTCCGCAGCGGGGACGCCGTTGATCTCGGCCATGCGTTCGTTGACGCGCACGTACCTCAGTTGGTCGTCGAATACACACAAGCCCACTGGCGCAGAGCGATAGATCGAGTCGATCTCTGCCAACTGCCTGTGGGCGGCCTCTTCACTGGCGCGCAACGCCTCCTCAGCCTGCACGCGCTCGGTGATCTCGTTAGCCACCACATTCACTCCGACGACCCGTCCCGCCGCATCCTTGATCGGCAGCCACTGCGCGATCCAGGTGCGCAACACGCCGGGCTGCGCCGGGGTCGTCCCTGTGAATTGGACGTCCAGCATGGGCTCGCCGGTGTCGAGGATCTGCCGTAGCAGCGCTTCTGCCTGGTCGGCCAGATCGGGAACGACTTCTCGCAGCGTCTTGCCGATGTGCTCCGCAGCAGGGAGGCCGTTCATCTCGGCCAGGCGTTCGTTGACGCGCACGTACCTCAGTTGGTCGTCGAATACACATAACCCCACCAGCGCCGAGCGATAGATCGAGTCGATCTCCGCCAACTGTCCACGGACGGCTTCTTTACTCTCGCGCAATGCCTCCTTAGCCCGCACGCGCTCGGTGATGTCGTGGCTGACTACCATGCCGGCGGTGACATTGCCATGGTCATCGTGGATCGGCACATAATCCGACGAGAACACACGACCCTTGAGAGGGGTCTCAAAGTGCAGCTTTTCGCCCGCCAGCACCCTCGGGTATCGCTGCTCAAGAATCTTGCAGGTTTCCTCATCTGTCGCTTCCCAGATCGTCTTGCCTTCGAGTTGCTCGCGGGCAAGGCCAAGTCTTGCCATCGCCTCGCCATCCGCGACGCGGAAGCGCAGATCGTGATCAAAGATATAGATCGCGCCGTCGGGGAAATGCTGCGCGATGGCCCGATAGAGCGTCTCGCTTTCGCGCAGCGCCTTTTCGGCCCGCCTGCGGTGTAGGCACTCGACCACCGTTGGCGTGAGCGCCTCCAGATCCTCTTGCTGCTGAGGGCCATAGCCGCCCTCGCGATTCGCCACCGCCAGGACGCCGACGGTCCGCCCGTCATAGATCAGCGGCACCCCCAGGAGAGCCGTGAGTGGCAGATGGCTGGCCGGCAGATCGACGCCGGCGCTGCGGGAGGAGAGATCGTTGGTCAGCAGGCTTTTACCCTCGGAGACCACCGCGTCATAGAGCTCGTGGAGCATCGAAGCGGGCGGTGGGCGATAATGGCTGGAGGGGCCTGGTTGGCCCTGCTCCCCATTCCTCTCGCTGATGGCCACAGGTTGGAGCAGCCCA
>SKLG01000576.1 GCA_007123335.1 Anaerolineae bacterium
TCTCGCGATCGACATAAGGCAGCTCATCAAGATCGCCGATGAGCGGGCGCAAAGCGTTGCGCCGCACCTGCCCCTCATGATACAACCACAGATTCTGTATCTCCCCCCACTCCAAAGAGTCCACCCAGGGGCGCGGGTCTCTGACCCGCCTCCTCCAGCCGCGCACACAACTCCCGCAGCGCATACTCCCCCTCGCCGACACACACCGCATGAAAAGCGCCGCTCGCGGCCACCTCCTCAGGCGCCAGCGTGGCGTGCGTCCCGCCAACGAGGCGCGGCAGACCAGGCCGCGCCGCCTGCAACGCGCGGGCATAGCGCTCCACCGCCGGATACTGGTGGGTGGTGGCCGAAAAAGCCACCAGATCCGGCTCGGCGGCGTCGACCTCGGCGAGAAACTCTTTCTCCGACAGCGCCCTCTGCAAATAAAGCAGCGCCGTATGATGCCCGGCCTCCTTGAGCACCGCCGACAGCGAGCCGATGCCCGAGTAGTATTTGCGGGCGCCATAATGCTCCGCCCCGCTTATGTCGGAATAGACGAAAAGAACGTTCACGTCGCCGCCTTTACCACGTTCTGCGATAGGTGCGATAGAGGATAAGCGGCAGATGCACCCGCCCCGAGTGTGGCGGCGTCATCGTCGGCGTCGGCGTGGCCGTCGGCCAGTTGCCCGTAGGCGTCGGCGTCGACGTGGCCACCTTGGTGAGGGTGGCGGTGGGCGTCAAAGACGGCGTCGGCGTCGGCGTGGCCTCGGCCCACACCACAATGAGCTCGGGACGGTTATTGGGGCTCTCGCTCGAGTTCAGGATAAACGTCCCTACGCCGCTCTCGGCGCGCAGGATGACCCCATGGTTGCTGCCTGGATTAGCGACCCAACCCTGCACCAGATCGGTGACGTTGTAGCTGACCCACTGTGGCACATTGTTGAGGGTCACCGGACCATAGCGTTTGGGCAGGAAATCCTCGCCCGAGGCCATGGCGCCCCCCCCTGACCAAAGAGAACCGGCGGCAGCGTTGAGCCAGGTGACAGTGTTCACATCCCAGGCTCTGAGCAGGGGATACATGGCGACAGACAGGTTATGGCTGGGGTCCCACTTTTGCGATGCATAGAGCCTGAGCTGCGCCGACTTGATGGCAGCGTTGGGCGGAAGTTGAGAGATGCCTTGCAGATCGAAACGCAACAAGCTGGCGCGGTTGCCCCCGTTGGTCAGGCGCAGGGCGTCGTTCGCGTGATTCGCCGTGGGCACAAAGGCATCGATGAACGAATCGGTGACGCCGGCATAGCCATTCTGACCTTGAGAGAGCGCCACCGTCTGCGGCTGGGGCACGTCATGGGGATACACCACCAGGCGGCGATGATCCGACGGGACGGACAGGGTCAGGCGGTCACTGTTGGCCGAGGCGGTGTATTGCCGGAATCCGCCGTTGGTCAGGTTCAGCTCCTCGATGGTGTAGCTGGGCCTGCCCGCCAGGCCGATGCGGGCGAGATCAAGGGTCACATTGATCGGGCGGGGCGGCGTGCGCTCATCCCGAACCTCGATAGTGACCCATCTGCCGAGAGGGTCGCGCCAGGCGTTGACCTGCGTCCAGAAATCGCTGCTGGGCGTGCCATAGGCGACATCCAGCCAATAATAGCTCTTGGGCTCATCGGTGCGCACCGTGATGGTCATGGGGTCGCGGACGACGACGTGGGGCTCGAAAAAGGTCAGGATGTCCGCCGGCTTCCAATCGGGATGATCGGCGGCGTGCCCGCCGGGGTAAGAGTACAGATCTGACCGGTGCACCCCATAGAAGAGATCGGCATAGTGATCCAGCCCACTCTTGAACTGGGTGGCGTGGTAAAAGGGCACCACCGTGTCCTCGGTGCCGTGGACGATGAGGGTGGGCATGTTGCCCAGGTTCATCGGCATGCTGCTCACCGACATGCGCTGATAGCAAAAAGGCTGTGCGCCCGGCGGCTGGTTGCCGCAGTCCCTGGCGATAAGCTCCTGCCGGGTCGGAGATTCGAAATACCAGGCCGAGAGATCGGTGGGCCCCTTGAGCTCGGCCAGCGCGGCAAAGCGATCGGGATTCTTGGCGGCAATGACCGAGGCCATCAGGCCGCCCATGGAGGAGCCGACGATATAGACACGGTCGGTGTCCACGTTGTACTCGGGATCGGCGATCATCCAGTTTATCAGGTCCATGACATCGCGCTGCACCGCCTTGGTGGGCGTGCGCGCGTTCGTACCGCGCAGATCAGAGCTGGCCAGCAGCCAACCCTGCTCGCTGGCCGCCTGGGCGAACCACAGAATCGCGTCATAGTGGCGCCCGCCCCAGCCAGGCAGCGCGATCACCAGCGGGGTGGCCACGCCAGGGGCGATCTGATCGCCGCCCACCGGCTTTTGCACCATGGCCGGCTGCACCGTGTTATCGAACGTGCTGGCAATGTTGACGACGCGAACCTCGCTGCCCCGCACATCACCGCCCAGATGGATCATCGGCGCATGAAGGCTCCAGGCGTTCTCGCCGGGCACATCGGCCAGGATGGTGATCTTGTTCTTGCCGCTCACGAGGATGGCCGGATCGAAAAAGAGCTCGGCATAGCTGGCACTGCCGGAACAGGCCATGGCCCAGTTATCTCCCGGGAGCGTGCCGATGATCTGATCGTTCACTTTTACCGAGTGGTAACGGTTGTTGTTGTTGGCATGATAGAAGGAGAGCTTGGCCGACGTGGGGGTGCCCTCCCACACCAGCAATACCTCCATGCTGGCGGGGCTGCCGGGGCTGGCGCGAATGCAGCCCCACTCTTGCCGATAGTAGTCATCGGGTGGGAAGCACTCGGCCACGCCGGTGGAGGTAATGATGCTAGCCGGCGTGGGTACGGCGGTGGGCGTCGGCGGCGGCGTGTTCGTCGGTGTAGGCGTAAAGGTGGGCTCTGGCGTCATGCCCGGCGGAAGCCGATAGGTGACGGTTAGCTGAGGCCGCTCGTTCTCGCGTGCGCTCTCGGACGTCCACACGCGCACATCGGTGGGGCTGTTCCCAAAGATGATCAAGCCGTGGTTGCCTATCGGGCTCTGCACCCAACGCTGCACCGCCGCCGTCACGTCGATCTGGTGGTAGCCGTTCACCGTGGGGAATGTCGTGGAGGCAAAGGCTGTGGCCTCGTAATCACTGCCCGCGCTGCCAGCGCCGTGGGACGACCAATCGCCCATGCCGGTGGTGTACCAGGTGGCCGTCGCCTCGTTCCAGGGCTTGAGCAAATGATGGAAGCTGACCGGCGCCGGCTGCGTGGGATAGCGATAGCCCACAAATAAATCCAGCCGCGCATCGATGATCTCCATATAGTGAGGGATCGCGGTGACATCAAAGCGGATCAAGGCGCGCTTGGCGCCATAGGATGTCGCTTTCATGTGCGTCATCTGCTCGGCGCCACGCGGATCGGTGGCGTCGTGCTGGATATAGGTGTCGGCAACACCATCATAACCCGCCAGGCCCCGGCGGAATATCACCGTCTGCGGCTCATTGGTGGCGAGGGAAGATTCAAGATGTCGTGGTACGACCACCGCCCCATGAACGTCATCGGCTACGTTTGTGTCGGATGTTGCATACAGCGCCGCCGGGATCAGAGTGCCTAACACCAACAACACCAACAAAAAGGATAGAATATGACTGGATTTTCTCATCTCAACTCGTATACATAAATCTTGTCGACGAGGATCGGCGTCACCGGCAGGTTGCCCACCATCATGGGCGACACTCTTTCGCCGTGCCAGAACGGCTCATCATAGAGGATACCGATAAAGTGCAGATAGGGAGAGACGCCGGCCTGCTCACGGGCCTGAATCTCTTCCTCGACCGCCCGCCAGCTCTGATCCGGCTGGTCGCCCCAGCCGGCGTCATAGGCGCCCGAGCCCACGATGACGTGGGTCACCCCCCAGGATTGGAGCAGCCGCAGGCTCTCGGCGCTGGGGAAGGTGCCCAGCAGAGGCATGGCGTACCAGTAGCTGTCGGGGTAAAAGGTGCCGTGGCCATAGGCGGCGGTCTGGCCGTGAAACTTGGTGCGATAGAGGGTGTCGCCGCTGAGGGCGCGCACCAGGGGGAACTGCATGACGACGGTGGAGGGCTGGGTGGCCGAAGGGGCGGGGCGCGCGGCGAGCCAGTTGTCCAACGGCTGGGGGCGGACCTCCGAGAGGCCGAACCCCAGCGGCGCCACGGCAAACTCGGCCAGCACGGCAACGAGGAGCACCACGGTCACCAGGATCGAGGCGGCCATGGAGCGTCCGCCCACGCCCTCGGCGTCTAGATCGTACCGCCCCCGCAACGTCGAGGCCGACTGGCGCCGCTCAAAGGGTGGGGTCATCCCGCCGGTGTAGGCGGCGGCCCCGAACCCGGCCAGCACCGCCACCGCCAGCATACTCATCACCCCAAAGCGGTAAAAGGTGCGCAGAGCGCCCCCCAGCGGCACGAACAGGTACACGAACAGGCCGGGCAAGGGGACAAAGATCGTGCCGCTGCTGAAGGCGATCTCGTAAAGCGACGCCTTTTGCAGCGCCAGCCGCGACATGACCGTGGACATGACGCGCACAAAGGCGGTCTCGATGGCCGGCGGCACGGCGATCTGGACCACGCGCCCGTCCCAGCGCAGGGCGACGCCCAGCGCCAACACCAGCGCCACGACGCCCATCCACAAGAGAGCGCGGGCCATGGACATCTTGGTGCTCAACAGCCCCTTGAGCGCCAACAGGCTGGCGACGATCCCCAACGACACAAAACCAGGCGCATACCAGGGGTAGCGCAGCGCATCGGGGCGCAGGCCCAGGATCGCCTCGCCCCAGATGGGGTGATAGATACCCGGCAGGAGAAAATCCTCGACGCTGGCCGCCCATTTCTCCACCTCCGAAAGGGACCAGCTCATCTGCCCCGAGCGCTGCAACATCACCGGCAAGGCGATGGGCAGCACCATCACCAGCACCACGCCGCCGACCAACGCCAGATGGCCGAACGTCCGCCTCTCGGCCAAGGTCTCGCGCCAGGGCCGCAGGCGAAAGAGCAGATAGACGGCCAGCATTCCGCCGACGACGAACACGTAATACCAGGAGGAGAGAAAGGTCAGCCCCAAAAAGAGCCCCGCCACCAGCCCATAGCGGGCGCGCTCCTCGCGGAACA
>SKLG01000542.1 GCA_007123335.1 Anaerolineae bacterium
CCATGGGTGCTCCTTTGCCTTGTACAGGGATCGTTTGCTCGTCTCTTATCGTACATGTGATACGATAGAGATTGTACGCAGCCATGCAGCCGTCGCCAAGTGCGGCACCGCCCTTTTGCGAGGCCATGCCAAGAGTTGACCGTGGAGACATGCTTGATTACAATTCATTTTGGTTGCCACGCACCATTCACACGTAAAGGAGGGAGATGCCAGATGGTCTGCCATCGCCGGACCTGATGTCCCGCGCAGATGCACGGCGTGCATAGCTCATCTTTGCGCGGTACAGCGGTCGTCGCCCTCGGACGGTGTGCGGTGCTCCTTCCTCGACTCTGAGCCTGACGGGCTCCTGGGGTTCGGGGTGGACGGCCCTAGCCGCGCCAACCCAAACCATCTTTGCAGGAGGCTGTCAGATCATGTCTTCCATTCGTCGCTTCTTTATCTCTCGCTGGGGTCCCATCATTACCGGGGTGGCCGTTGGCGTCCTCGCGCCGATCTTGGTGGCTCTGGGTAACCCGGGCAACATGGGTATCTGTGTCGTTTGCTTTAGCCGCGATACGGCTGGGGGCTTGGGACTGCACCGGGCTGCGGTAGTGCAGTACATTCGACCGGAGCTGATCGGCTTTGTGCTGGGCGCTTCTGTCGCAGCGCTTCTGGCTGGCGAGTTCCGTCCGCGCACCGGCTCGGCGCCCATCGTGCGGTTTTTGTTGGGCGCTTTTTCGTCCATCGGCGCACTGGTCTTTCTCGGATGTCCCTGGCGCGCCTATCTGCGCCTGGCCGGCGGCGACCTGAACGCCATTCCCGGCATCCTGGGTTTGGTAATCGGCGTTGCCATCGGCGTCTGGTTCTTGAAACAGGGCTACAGTCTGGGGCGCGCTCATGCTGCCCCCGTCGGCGTGGGCTGGATGATGCCGGTGATCATGGTCGTCATGTTGCTGCTGGTGGTACTGGCGCCACAGTTTGGGCGCGACGCCGATGGGAACGCTGTAGGGCCGGTCTTTTTCTCGACCAGCGGCCCTGGAGCGATGCGCGCGCCGCTGATCATCGCGCTGGGCGCCGGGCTTTTGGTGGGTGTGCTGGCTCAGCGCAGCCGCTATTGCACCGTAGGGGCGGTGCGCGACGTGATCCTCATGCGCGATACCCATCTGTTGGGCGGCGTGGTTTCGCTGTTGGTGGCTGCTACCATCACTAATCTGGTTCTTGGGCAGTTCCAGCTAGGCATTGAGAACCAGCCGGTGGCGCATACGAACACATTATGGAACTTTGTCGGCATGGGCGTGGCCGGTCTGGCCTTTATCCTGGCAGGTGGCTGTCCAGGGCGTCAGTTCTTTATGTCGGGCGAGGGCGACGCAGATGCCGGCATGTTTGTGTTGGGCATGGTCGCAGGCGCCGCGTTCAGCCATAACTTTAACATGGCCAGCTCGCCGGCCGGGCCTGCGCCTTATGGGCCGTTGGGCGCCATCGTTGGGCTGGTCTTTTGTCTGGTGGTCGGGTTCACCATGCGTGAATCTCGTCGAGCATAGGAGGCAACATGGCGAAAACAGTTACCGTAGATGCCAGTGGGCTCTCGTGTCCACAGCCGGTCATTCTCACCCGGCAGGCTTTGCAGGGTGTGCCTGGTGAGAGCGATAGCCGTATCGAGGTGCTGGTGGATACCGCCACTTCGCGGGACAACTGCTCGCGGGTGGCAGAGAAGGAAGGTTGGAAGGTCGCCGTTGAAGAGCGCTCTGATGGCGGCTACAAACTGGTACTGACGCGATGATCTATCTCGATCATGCGGCGACCTCCTGGCCCAAGCCGCCTGGGGTGATCGACGCGATGCGTGACTTTTTGGAGCATGCCGGGGGTAACCCCGGCCGCTCCGGGCATCTGCTCTCTATCGCGGCGGGACGCATCGTTTACGAGACTCGCGAGAGCCTCGCCGAGTTCTTTGGGCTCAGCGACCCCTTGCGGGTGATCCTGACGCCTAACGTCACCTATGCGCTCAATATCGTGCTCAACGGTTATATCCGCCCCGGCGATCATGTCGTCACCACGAGCATCGAGCACAATGCGGTCATGCGTCCCTTGCGCGCCCGCGAGGCGGAGGGAGTGCGGCTTACCATCGTAGCCTGCGCGCCTGACGGCACTCTCGACCCTGAAGACGTGGCCAGGGCTATCCAGCCTGATACGCGCCTCGTGGTGGTGAATCACGGTAGCAACGTCATGGGGTCCATCTTGCCGGTGGCCGAGATCGGTGCGTTCGCCCACCAGGCTGGCGTGCCGCTGCTGGTGGACGCGGCGCAGACTGCCGGCGTGCTGCCCATCGATATGCAGGCGATGCACATCGACCTGTTGGGCTTTACCGGCCACAAGGGGCTGCAAGGGCCTCCCGGCACGGGAGGGTTGCTCATTGGCGAGCGCATCGATACGGCCGAAATACCACCGTTGGTGCGCGGCGGGACCGGCTCCAGCTCCGAGCTGGAATATCAGCCCGATATGCTGCCCGACTGCTATGAGAGCGGTACGCCTAACGGGGTGGGGTTCGCAGGCCTGGGGGCGGGTCTGGCCTTTGTGCGCGAGCGTGGCCTCGATGCCATCCGCGCCCACGAGGTGGCGCTGACGGAACGGCTCATCACCGGTCTAGACGCGATACCGGGCGTCACGGTGTACGGCCCCCAGGACATCCGACAGCGGACGGCGACGGTATCCTTTACCGTGGCCGATCGACATGTCTCGCAGGTGGGCTGGGCTCTGGACGAGGATTATGGCATTTTGTGTCGCGTGGGTTTGCACTGTGCCCCTGCTGCGCACCGCACCATCGGCACCTTTCCAGAGGGTACGGTCCGCATGGCCGCTGGCGTATTCACGACACTCGATGAGATCGATCGCGCCATAGCGGCTGTAGCAGAGAGCGCACGCTCATGAGCGAGTATGGCGTCGTTCTGGTGCACACGACCTCGGCGGCATTGCGTGGCGAAAAGATCTTGCAGCAGACCGGTCTGACGGTCAAGCTGATTCCGGTACCCCGAGAACTATCCAGCGATTGTGGCATTGCCCTGCGCTTCCTATGGGAGGAGCGTGAGGCTGTAGAAGACGCCCTCAACGCAGCTGGATTAGAGATTGCCGGCGTGCATCGTCTCACATAGAGAGGCGGATGGGATATCGCCAATCGTTCATCCGGGGGAAGCGGGCAGGCGAAACGAAAAGGTGCTGCCACGGCCCAGCTCGCTCTCTACCCACAGATTGCCACCCAACGCCTCGGTGATCTGGCGGCTGATATAGAGGCCAAGCCCGGTGCCACGATATCGGTCCGAGATGCGGACATTCGCGTTGGGTCGCGCTGGGCGAACGGTCGAAGCCTGATAGTACGATTCAAAGATCCGCGGCAGCTCGTCCTTGGGGATGCCAGGGCCATTGTCTGCGACCGAGATGGTCACATGATCGTCCGGACAGGGTTCGACCTGGACGTGTATGCGTCCGCCAGCGGGGACATGTTTGAGAGCATTGTCTACCAGGTTGACCAGTACCTGCTCCACTCGCGCCGCGTCACTGACCATCGACACCGGCCTGGCAGGACAGGTCAGCGCCAACTCGATATCTAGCAGTTGCGCGTAGGCCATAATACGCGCCGTGGCGGTCTCCACCAACTCACAAATGTCGAACCTTTCTAGCAGCGTGCCAAAGTGCCCTGTCTCGATGCTGGAAAGCACCACGAGGTCGTTGACCAGACGGCCCAGCCGCCGGCCCTCGTGCTCGATATGTTGTACATAGTGCCGCTGATCCTCCGCCGATAGATCATCGAGGTCCGTGATCAGGCTGGCGAAGGAGAGGATATGTTGCAGGGGTGTGCGTAACTCATGGGATACTTGAGAGATGAACAGCGCCCGCGCCTGAGCAGCCTGACGTTCCTCGCTCACGTCGTGTAACGTGATGACCCGTTCCGCTTCCTGATGAAGAAGCTTGGCGGCGTTGATGCGTGCCGTCAGTGTACGACCCGAGGGCAAACAGACTTGTGCTTCAAAGGGGCCGGCGATCGTCGTCGTGGCCGGCAATAGATCACACAATCCGGGTATGTTCTCCGGCCTGCAGGATAACATGGTTTCGGGAGATGCTAACTCTAACATCGTGCAAAGGGCGGGATTTATGCTGGTGATAGATCCCGCTTTGTTGAGGACCAGAAGACCCTCAGAAATGCTGGTGATGACTGCCTCGCTGCGCTCTCGTTCGCGCAAGGCTTGCTGTAGCAAGCGCGCCTGCTCGATGGCCACCGAAGCCTGCGCCGCCAGTACTCCGATCAAGTCAGCATCGACAGGGGTGAATGCTGCCCGTTCCGCACTGCTGATGCTCAGTGTGCCCAGCCGGCGTCCGTCGACATGAAGCGGTGCCACCAGCAAAGAGCGCAGATCGGCACCTGATTTCAGGGGCGCAAACCCTGGGGCGTCATGGGTGTCAGGGACGTTGATGATGCTGCACTCACGCAGCGCCCGACCGGCAATGCCCGTGTCTGCCGACATGCCGGCCTCACCGGGGAGGGGCGCTGGCTGCGAGCACACCACCGGGATCAGATGAGTGCCCTCATCGTTCAACAGATGGACGACGCACTTGTCGGCGCTGGGCGTGATGCGCAGCGCCGCGTTGGTCATGCTCTGGAGTAGCTGGTCTCGTCCCTGGGCAGAGGCCAGGTCACGGCTGATCTGTAGCAGGATATCGCGCACATCGCGGTATCCATCATCCGAGTGTGACGAGCCAGAGCGTAGATATGCTTCGTACGGCGATTCATCTTGCTTTGCCATAAGCCTATCTCATCGTTCCCCTTCCCCCGTGTCGATTGTAGATCCAAATGCGCATTCTGCCAAGTGCGATGTATTCCAAACCTCGCATCGTCTTGGACGTTGACGAGCGACCTCATGCTGGGGTAAAGTGTCGTTGGACGATCGAATCGACGTGCGAGGAGGTATGATGATCATCACGGCTATCGACTATATGAAGATCTTTGTGCCCTGGAAGGCCTCCTTCAAGGAGCCTATGCTCCACTGGCGGGCCATGAGCGGCACCACTCCCGAGGAGGAGGATTCCTACGTCGTGGTGCAGGTGCACACCGATGAGGGGCTGGTGGGCCTGGGCGAGGGCGGGCGCTCTCTCGATGAGGCC
>SKLG01000289.1 GCA_007123335.1 Anaerolineae bacterium
CAGCGGGTGCACTTTTCCAGCATGAGCCGTGGCGGCGTCAACCCCACCGATGTGGTCTCTTATCTCATCAATCAGGGTAACGACTTTGTCGAGGGCATCCGCCATGCACAGGGCACTATCGAAGGCTCCTGTACGCTACTCTTGTTGACCGACGATGGCATCTATGTCGCTAGAGATCGCTTGGGGCGCACACCGCTGGTCATCGGCAAAAAAGAGGGCGCCTATGCCGTGGCCTCTGAGACCTGCTCCTTTCCCAACACGGGCTATGACATCGAGCGCTACTTGGGGCCAGGGGAGGTCGGGCGCATCACCGTCGAGGGTTATGAGCAACTGGCTCCGCCAGGTGATGAGCTACAAATCTGCGCCTTTCATTGGATCTACTATGGGTTTCCCGCATCCAGCTATGAGGGCATTGGCGTGGAGGTGGTGCGCAATCGCTGTGGCGCCGCCTGTGCCCGCCGCGACCGCGAGGCGGACAATTGCCATCTAGATTCAGTGGCTGGCATCCCCGATTCTGGCACCGGCCATGGTATCGGTTATGCCGAGGAGGCGGGCATCCCCTATCGCCGGCCCTTTGTCAAGTACAATGCCACCTGGTCGCGTAGCTTTATGCCCGAGGAGCAGCGCCTGCGCGATCTGGTGGCCGAGATGAAGCTGATCCCTGTGCGCGAGCTCATCCAGGGCCAGCGCTTGCTGTTCTGCGAGGACTCGATCGTGCGCGGCACTCAGCTTCAAGACACGATCCAGATGCTTTATGACTGTGGGGCCAAAGAGGTGCACGTAAGGCCCGCCTGTCCGCCGCTGCTCTTTCCCTGTCCCTTTCTCAATTTTTCACGCACCAAGACGGCTATGGCGCTGGCGGCGCGCAAGGCGATCCGCGAGATCGAGCCTGGGGACGAGGTCGACTTTGCTTCCTATACCGACCCCACATCCGAGCGCTATGCCGAGATGGTCGAGCGCATCCGGCAGCGCCAGAGGCTGACGAGTCTCGTCTATCAACGCATGGACGATATGGTCGCAGCCATTGGTCTGCCCAAAGAGCGGCTATGCACCCACTGTTGGGATGCCAGCAGCCATGCGTGAGGCTACCATCGAGATCGGATGAGGCGAGTCAGAGGCTGCGTGGCGGGCGTTGTACCCAACGCATGATTATCGTCCAACGCCCACCCGCTTTGCTATCCTCTGTGCTCGACCGGCAGAGGTTTCGATACAGCCCCCCTTTTTTGGCCGGTCTTTTTGTGACCCGTCACAAACTTGCGCACTTCGTCAGCAATAAAGACCGAGCTGGCAACCAGGCCGATGAGCGCCCATTGCTCCAGATCGAGAGGCTCGGTGCTGAGAGCCATGCGCAGGAAGGGTACTCTGTTCGCCAGCACCTGCAAGGTCACCGAGACAGCGATGGCCCCGGCCAGGAACTTGTTGGTAAATGGCCCCAACGAGAAGAACGACCGGGTCCTCGATCGGCAGTTCAGGGCATTGAACACCTGGAACATGGCCATGGTGGTAAAGGCTACCGTCTGCGCAGTGACAGCGCGGGCCGAGTTTAGCGTGTGCACGTACATCCCCAGGGTGCCCGCGGCCATAAAGATCGCGACCCAGGCGGTGTTGCGCCAGATCTCGGCGTTGATGATGCGCGTCTCCTTATCTCGTGGTGACTCATACATCACATCGCTCTCTTTGGGCTCCATGGCCAGGGAGATATCCAGGATGCCGTCCGTGACCAGGTTCACCCAGAGGATCTGCACCGGCGTGATGATCAACTGACCACCTGGAAGTAAGGCCAAGGCGCTGATCAGAGTCAGGTCTTCGCCTACGTTGGTAGCCAACAGGTACTTGACCACCTTGCGTACGTTCATAAAGACGACGCGGCCTTCTTCCACGGCGCTGACGATGCTGGCAAAGTTGTCGTCGGTGAGCACCATATCGGCAGTCTCTTTGGTCACGTCGGTGCCGGTGATGCCCATGGCCACGCCAATCTCGGACGCCTGTAGCGCCGGGGCGTCGTTGACGCCATCGCCGGTCATGGCCACTACCTCTCCATGGCGCTGCAACGATTGCACCAACCGGTGCTTGTGCTCCGGCGACACCCGGGCAAAAACCGACGTCTGGCCGATCACGGCGTCGAGCTCCTCGTCGCTCATCTCGTCTAGGTCGTTGCCGGTCAGCACCAGATCCCCCTCTTGCAGGATGCCGACCTCACGGCCGATGGCCTCCCCGGTGAGCTTGTGGTCGCCGGTAGCCATGACGACGCGGATCCCCGCTTGCTTGCAGAGACGCACCGCCTCGGGCACCTCGGGGCGAGCCGGGTCCATCATCCCTACCAGGCCGACAAAGATCAGCGCGGCCCGGCCGTGGTCCAGGGCGTCCTTAAAGCTCTCGACGTCATTGGGGTCGATGGTTTCATAGGCGACGGCGAGGACGCGCAGCGCCTCGGAGGCCATGTGGGCGTTCTCATCCAGGATCGTATGCCGGTCGGCATCGTCCAAGGGTCTGGGTCCATCGCCGTTCAGCCCGCGGTCACAGAACTGCAAGATCGTGTCGGGAGCGCCCTTGACATAGACCCGCACCGGCCCCTCAGGGGTATGGTGAAAGGTAGCCATAAAGCGCCGCATCGAGGAAAAGGGGATCTCGTCGATGCGATGATAGACCTCCTCCAAGTGCCCCTTGTGCAGCTCGGCCTTGGCGGCGGCCACCACCAGGGCACCCTCGGTAGGATCGCCGCGTATCTCCCAGTGATGCTCAGCCTCGTGGTGAGCAAGACGAGCATCGGCGCAGAGAGCGCCGATCTCGAGGGCCAGGTGCAGCGTGCCATCCGTGCGAGGATCCACGACCTCGCCATCGCACTCAAAGTGCCCCTCTGGGATGAACCCCGCCCCCGTCACATTGATCAACTGTCCATCATACAGGATCTTGCGCACCGTCATCTCGTTGGTGGTCAGCGTTCCGGTCTTGTCGGTGCAGATGGTCGTCGCCGCACCCAAGGTGTCCACCGCCTGTAGGCGACGGATGATGGCATTGCGCCGGGCCATGTGGCTGAGGCCCACGGCGAGAGTAATGCTCATCACCGCAGGCAATCCCTCGGGGATGGAGGACACCGCCGAGGCCAGCGCGAACAGGAACATCTGCTCAAGCGCTATCCCTCGAATTAGGCCGATGACAAAGGTAAGAGCGGCAACGGCAACGGCCAACATCCCCAGCTTTTTGCCCAGATCCAACGTCTGCTTCTGTATGGGAGAGATGGCCTTTTCCGTCTCCTGAATCAACGTCGCGATCTTGCCGATCTCGGTGTTTTTGCCGGTGGCAAACACGACGGCCTTGGCTCGCCCCTCGGTGACGATGGTGCTGCCATAGACAAGGTTCGTTCGCTCAGCGGTGGGTGCACGTTCATCCACAGGTGCAGTGCGTTTGGTCACCGCCAGCGACTCGCCGGTGAGCATCGATTCGTCGACCCGCAAGTTAGAGACCTCCAACAGCCGGGCATCGGCGGACACCTTGTCGCCGGCACTCAACAGGATGATGTCGCCGGGGACAATCTCGGCTGTATTAATGCACATCTCGACACAGGCGTCTTCGTCCATATCGGGACACTGGCGCAACACCTCGGCCTCTGGCGCGGCCCTGGAGCGCAACGCTTCGATAGCACTCTCTGCCTTGTACTCCTGAAAGAAGCCGATCAGGCTATTCACGATGATGACGACCAAGATCACCACCGCATCCACATTGTGGCCGGCGATGAGCGAGACGATGCCAGCCAAGACCAACACAGCTACCAGGGGGTTCTTGACCTGGTTCAGGAGCAGCTCGATCTTGTTGACCTTTTCCTTGGCCTCGATCTCGTTAGGGCCATACTCGGCCAGGCGGCGCGCCGCCTCGGCCTGAGAGAGCCCTTCAACGCTTGTATCAAGTTCCCGCAATGTAGCGTCAATCGTCAGGGCATGAAATGCTTTTTCTGGCATATTCTGACTCCTTGCCTATCGCGACACAAGCCCACCATAACGCATCCTCATCAACGCCCTGAGCCATAGCGGCCGGTAGATAGGCGAGGATGCCCCGATCCTTCACGATTGTCCAATGAAGTTTGTCTGCCGATGAAAATACATTATGGCGAGCGCAAATCCATTGTATCCCACCGTGTTGTCCTTTCCAACTGGCATCGTCTACTCGTCGGAATTGCGTCAGAGGATTGTAAGGACAGCTATTAGCCTATATAGGCCCCCACGTCGCTGCCAGACTGGTTTGAGGGATCCTCGGGTGATTGATACCGGGAGAATGGGAGGATCGGGCGCATCACCTTCGGGTTGGCTTTGCCCAGCGCCATTGGGTGATTGTTGAGGATCTGATGCGCCAAGCGATCCACAAGATTCAGTTCTATAATCAGGCCCCCAACCAGGGTTGGGGGCCTGATGCTAACCGCCGCTACGCTCCGGGCTCGGTCACCGGAGGCATTGACACCGTCTCGTCCGCACGGTCGGGCGTTCTGCGACCATTTACAAGCTTGCGCAACTCGTCGGCGATAAAGACCGAGCTGGCGACCAGAGCGATCAGTCCCCACTGCCCCAGATCGAGGGACACGGTGCCGAGGGCCAGGCGCAGGAAGGGCACCCTGGTAGCCAGTATCTGCAGGGTCACAGAGATGACAATGGCGCCCGCCAGATACTTGTTGGTCAGTAAGCCCAAGGAAAAGAACGACTTGGTCCTCGATCGGCAGTTCAGGGCATTGAACACCTGGAACATGGCCAACGTGGTAAATGCCACTGTCTGCGCGCTCGCGGCGTAGACGGTGTCTAGGGTGCGTATATACAGCCCCAGCGTGCCCACAGCCATAAAGATGGCGACCCAGGCGGTGTTGCGCAGGATCTCACTGTTGATGATGCGTGTGTTTGCGTCGCGCGGTGGCTGATCCATAACGTCGCCCTCTTTGGGTTCCATGGCCAACGAGATATCCAGGATGCCGTCGGTGACCAGGTTCACCCAGAGGATCTGCACCGGCGTAATGATGAGCCCCATTTCTGGGATAAGGGCCATGGCGGCAAGCAGTGTGAGGACCTCGCCGATGTTGGTGGCCAGCAGGTACTTGACCACCTTGCGCACATTCATAAAGACGACGCGGCCCTCTTCCACGGCGC
>SKLG01000381.1 GCA_007123335.1 Anaerolineae bacterium
CAGAGAGCCGCGAACGAGGATCAACGTGATGGGCAGCCTGACGATCGACCAATACCTCAGGTAGCGCGTGGCGTTCGTCGTAAAGATCTCATCGATCCAAAAGCTCCAGGCCCCGAGCTTGAAGAACCGAAGGGCCGCGGCCAGCAAGACGATGGCGGCAAGGGCGATATACTGAGAGTAGGGCCGAGCCCACAATCGGGCAAGCCCTGTGGTGAGACGTTTCGACATCGGCACGAATCCTTTACGGGCCCGGATGGCCCAAGAGTTCAAGAAGCCCACGGGCGAACCCAACAAGCGCGCGGAAATTGCCCTTCTTCCCCTCACGGAGCATCACCTGCGCGCCGAGAAAGGGGGCTCCGAGAAAGAAGCCGAGCTTTTGTGGCAGCGAGGCGTGTCGGCGCATGAACAGAAGCCAATGGCGCAACTTGGTTCGGGCATACTCTTCATCGTAATTGCGTCCATACGTATGGCTCACCGCATGGTAAGCCACGGCCTGGGGAATATACAGGGCCGAATAGCCGGCTCGCTGCAGCCGTAGCGAAAAATCAAGGTCCTCAGGTCCAAAAGGATCAAAGCGGGTATCGAATCCATTCAGGCGCATGAACAGCTCGGCGCGGACCATCATGGCCCCCCCACAGGCGGTGCACCGTCTCACGGTGTCGTATTGTCCCCGATCCACCTCGCCAAAGCCAACGGGTTTGACGCGCCAGGTCATAAAGTTGATGCGAGCGCCGCCGCCATCGTTCAGGCGCTCCCGGTCGTGCATGAAACGTAGCTTGGCCTGGGTTTGGCCTACCTGCGGAACCTCGTCGAACGGCCTCTGCAACGTGTCCACAAAGCCGGGCTCGACCAGCATGTCATTGTCGAGGAACAGAAAATAGGAGGGATAAAAGGTCTCGGCCGCCAGCCTGGCGGCTGCGTTGCGCCCCGAGGCCACGCCCAGGTTTGTGGGGTGATGATGCGCCAGAACGGCAGGGTAGGCGTTGCGCACCGCCTCACAGGTTCCATCCGCAGAGCCGTTATCCCAAAGGAGGATCTGGTATCCGGCCGACGCGTCGGCCATAAGGCTGGATAAGCACTGCAAGGTCTTTTCTCTTTGGTTCATCGTCAGGATGATGACGACCACGCCGCCTTTATGCGCCATGCTGATCGCTCCACAAGCGTTGATCGATGGATGATGGCAACACTCGTTCCTCCACGCGCAGCAGCCACTTTTTGGCCCACCGCACCCACGCCCCAAAGCGTCTATGCTCGGGCGCCCCCGGATAGCGCATCCGCCACATCTCCTTGTGGAGCGCTGCCCAGACCTCGGGATGAGTGACCCCTTGAGCGGTGAGGTACCCGGATAGCCAGTTCAGGAAGAAGGAACGTTCGGTATACTCGGCTCCCGTGCGCAGGGCTACCGCCGTACTGGCATGTGCGTGCTGCCGATAGAGATCCCAGCACTTGTCTATGGTGCGAGTGTGAGCCTTGAGGCATACCTTGGCGTAAAAGGCCTGATCCTCGTATACCCTGCTGCCAAAGGCTTCCACAAACCCCCCGACCTGTGCGATGAGCGAGGATCTGATGATGATGCTGGTGGGACAGGGGACCGATGCCTTCCCGCGCAGATACAGGGGAAGCAGAACGGGAGGGTCCAGCAGCGCGTCGGGCTGCACGCCGAGCGTTGGTGCAAAGTCGCTCCGGGTGCCATCGACGCCATCCTGCCAGCTATACCAGTATAGTGACCGACCATAAAGCACATCGGTGTCGGGATGGGCGACCAGGATGGCGGCCTGCTCCGCGAGCTTTTGCGAAAGCCAGACATCGTCGGCATCCAGAAAGGCGATATAGTCGCCTCTCGCATGGTCGATGCCAAGGTTACGCGAAGGACTCATGCCCCGATTCTGGTGGCCCGGGTGATCCAGATAGTAGACCTTTTCCGGTTTTTGGTCCGCATAGTGTTGGGCGATGGCCGTGCTGTCATCGCTGGAGCCGTCATCGACGAGCAAGAGCTCCCAATGCGTATACGTCTGGGCGAGAACGCTTTCGATGGCTTCTTGCAGATAGTCTTGAGCATTCAGGAAAATGATGATTACCGAGATGAGCGGTGCCTCTACCATGGTGTCCATGGATTCCACTCCGATTTTGCATCTCTCACGAACTTGTAGGCCAACTATTTCTTGTCGGTTTGCCTGAACGAGTCATGGCGCCATGTCCTCTATGGGCATGGGCGCGTCGCCTATCTTAGTGTTGGCGCAGCAACCAGCGCTCAAAATCGGCGCCGCTCCAATCCCGAGCCCAGAAGCGAGGCAGCCGAAAGGGATCGCTTCTCAGACGAACGACATCTTGATCACTGGTGCATCCACATCGAAACCCGGCCTGCCGCACCAGTTCCGCCGTCTCCCCGGATACCGAGCCGTCCGGGTAGGAAAAGCTTCGCACGGGCCGCTGAAGGAGCTCTTCCAGGGATCGCTTGCTCTCCAAAATCTCCCGACGCTGCTGGGCCGTCGACAGGGAGGCCAGCGTAGCATGAGAAAGAGTGTGCGAGCCGATCTCGATGAGACCGCTTGATGCCAGCTCCGCCACCTCGTCGGCCGTCAAGGCGCGCGGCAACCGGCCGGTAACACGTGGGCTGCCGCCCTGCTCTGCAAGCTCTGCGATCGCGCGTTCTCGCTCCTCCCCAGAGGACTGCCGTAATGTCTGATACATAGCCAGGACAGTTCTCACCCTGACGTTTGCCTTGTCGCCATCGGACTGCCCAAGTGGCGGAGCGCCGGAATCGAGTGCAGACGCTGGTGTTGTGTGGGCGTCCGATGCGAGCAAGGCTCCCGCCAACTCATCCCACCAAAAAGGACGCCCCAGGGAACCGGCCACGATGAAAGCGGTAGCCGGCACATCGTGACGATCAAGCAGCGGTCTCACCTGCTCCAGGAGGTCGGCGTATCCGTCGTCAAAGGTCATCACGACAGCCCGGTCGGGCAATTGCCCGGCGTCAAGGGCATCGAGCAATGCCGATAGGCCCATCGGGTGGGTATGGCGCCGGATCACCTCCAGGTGTTCGGCGAAATGTTGGGATGAGACGCAGAGGCGATATGGGTCCTCCTGCACGTCAGCGACGCGGTGATAGCCCAGGATCAGGGCCCCGCCGGTGAAGCGGCTCCTCAGCCAACGGGCTGATTGCCTCACACGTCTCAGTCCGGGGATGCGCATGCCGTCTCCTCAGGCTTGATCGCCCGAATGGTGATCAGCACTTGATAATCAGGGTCGCTATGATCGAGTTCTCGCGGCCGCAACTCCTGGCTGGCCAGGCCGTGCAGAAAGGCGATCGCCGCCAGCACGTTCCCGTGAGTCTCGACCTGGATGTGTGACGCCGGAAAAGTTGCCTCAAAGAGCCGCCTTGCCGATAGGCTGGTAAAGCTCCAGTAGTGCCCCCAACGATCCATATCATGGCGGCTGATCTTGCTGATGCCCGGCACCGTGACTAGCGCGACGCCGCCCGGCTTGAGGGCCTGATGCATGGTACGGATGGTCGTGGGCACGTCATATATGAATTGGAGCGTTTGGGTGACGATAAAGCAGTCAAACGCATTTTCCGACAGATGTTCGGCGTGGGTCAGATCCCCGATGATCGTCACCTGGGGGCTATCGTCCGCAACGTGCAAGACATCACTCTGCACGACGCCATCGCCGCCGAACAAGCGGGTATAGGTGTTATCGCCGATCTCCAGGACCCGTCCCTGAATATCTGCTGCATGGGTGGCCAAAAAGCGCTCAATGTAGTATCGATCCACCGGTTGCCCGCGCTCGCTGCCCCAGTAAGGGCTGATGGGCGTGGGCCGCCGAAGCTGTCCCATCCTTACCAGGCCGACGGGGGGCCAGCGCGTATAGCGGATGATCCCTCTGCGAACGGATAGCGGCAGTAGACGCCGTGCCGCCAGGGTCAGTGCCTGTTTCATATTGCTCCCTCAAGACCGTCGTTAGCTATCTGTCGAGGCATAACCGGCCAGGCCGGCGACCTGGGGAAAGACTCGGGCTAGGTTGTTCGCTAACCCCAGACGAAACCGGCGATCCAAAAACCAGATCAGCACGCCCATCGCCGTCGTGGCGGATAGGATAGTCAACAGGAAACCCACAGGGCCCACGATCAGCCGATCAACACTCGATACCGTAAGGCCGACGATGCCACAGACGGCGGCGATGAGCCCCATGGGCAGCCCAAGGCCGGCGAAAGGCCGGGGCAGGACCCGTAACAGAAACGCCGCGTTGACGAGTTGCGAGGATCCCACCGCAATGAGCCAGGCCAGGGCTGCCCCGGTCACGCCGTAACTACCCGCCAGGCCCCAAATCAGGGTGATGAGCAGGACCGATTGTAGCATCTCCACCACCATAACGCGATAGGGCTGAGCCAACGCCTTAAAGATCGGTGTCGTCACATCTCCAAATAGACCGAGCACATTGACCAATGCCAGCCAGCGGATCAGCGGGACGGTTCCCTGCCAACGGGGCCCCAGGACGTTCTCCACCAATGAGGGGGCTAACGCCATCATCAGGGCACAGATTGGCCATAAAAAGGCCGCGGCGCTGACCCAAACGATGCGAAAGGTCTGCTCAACTCGTCGCGTGTCTGTCTGGAGTTGCGTGTACAGGGGAAAGGCGACGGTCTGCAGAACCCCGCTAGAGACCTCGTAGGGTACAAAGGCCAGTTTGCCGGCCAGGGTATACAGTCCCAGCTCTGCCACGCCCAGGCGCCGCGAGATGACGAGCTGAATCATCGAGCCACCGCTCACGGCGATGAGGCTCGTCAAAAAGACCCAACGGCCATATCGAATCAGTGAAGATGCCGCCTCCCGATCCAGAATCAGCCTGGGCCGGTAGGGAGCTAGAATGTAGGAAAGTGTCGCATGAAATATCGAGCTAGCCAGCACACTGATCACCAATGCCCACACGCCCAGGAGTGGGGCCAGCGCGATGGCCACCACCGTGTTCACCACCGCATCGCCGAGCTGGAGAAGGGTGAGGGGGCGAAAACGAAGGGTCCGATGTAGATCGACCACTCGAACGCTGGCGACCGCATCTAGCAGGGGGCGGATAGCCAATACACGGATCAGGGGCGTAGCCTGAGGTTGGGCGAATAACCCGGCGATGAGCGGCGCGGCCAGGTAGACGGTGGCGGTGACACCCAGGGCGCGCAGGATCCCGAGCGTCCAGGCCGAATGATAGTGGCGCTCATCCACATCGGGCCGTTGAATCAGGGCCGGCACCATTCCGGTCTCGGTAAGGTGTACGAGCAGGTCCACGGCGATCATAGAGACGGCGAGCAGTCCGAAATCCTCCGGCGCCAGCAGCCGAGCCAGAACCAGAGTGCGGACCAAAAAGGTCACTTTGGACCCGGCGAGTCTGGTCATTTGCCAAAAGAGCGCCGAGCCGGTCTTGCGGGCCAGATGTTCGCTCAAGCCTGCCTCCCTCGTCGCAGCCCGGCCATCATGCCGGGCAAGAGATAAAGCGTATAGGCGCGGCCGCGATCGACCATATCCTGGTCGTGTCGGATCATCCCTCTGACCCAGCGCACGGGAGCGCGCAAAAGGTCGCGCCCCGCCTGGGCGATAATGACGCCGTCTCCACGCAACAGGTACTTGCCGTAAAACCCCCCTTGACTGCGGGCGTAATCCCGGTACCGTTCGGCGCGTTGCCCCTGATCGCGCCAGCCATAGTGCTGCACCACGATCTCGGGCACATAAAAGATCGGAATGCCCAGTCGCAGGGCGCGGTGACCCCAGTCCGAATCTTCGGCGGCGTGGATGGAAGGATGCTCATCGAACGGCCCGATCCGGCGGGCGTTCTCCAAGGAGATGCCCATATTGCCACCGATCAATGGATGTGCCCGGATCAGGGGACGGCGATACACCCTGGGCACCTGGGAGGTCACCAGGCAGAACTCGAGCTCTTTGTCCCCCGCCGCATCCACTCGCCCCGTACAGATGGCCTCCGGTGAGCGTTCCAGATGCGCCACAAGCGTCTTTAGCCATTGCCGATCCACAAAACAGTCGTCATCGGTAATCGCTACGAAACGGGTCGTCGCCGCCTCGATGCCGCGATTGATGCCGGCGGCGCGTCCACGTTGGGTCGAGGGGATATAGCGGGTCACCAGGCCCGCATCGTTCAATAGGTTGAGCCAACCTTCCACCTGGGGGTTCCTGCCCTGGTCGACAACGATTAGGGCTCCGGGCCACGCGCTCCCCGCGACAATGTGGCTCAGGCAGGTCTCGAGGATCGGACGTCCCAAGGTCGGGATGACGATGCTGACATCCGCCAGCACCGGCCGACGCTCGATTTGAGTTTGCCCAAGGCCCACTGTGCTCTCGACCATCAGTTCCCCCTCCCGGAGGAGTGTTGAGGAGCAATCGACGTCGGCCTCGCATCGGGTAGGGGATCGAGCGGGTACAAATAATAGCTCGTCTCGCCGATTCGCTGCCAGCCGATCAACCGAGCCGCGTCGGGAACACGCTCTGCGACCACGGCGCGGGCGCCCGTAGTGGCAAAGTGCTCGATCACCAGAGATTGTACGGCCGAGTCTCCCATCCAGATGGGGCCGGCGTGCTCCCAAGGCATCTCGGCCACGATCTGCACGTGCGCCAGCTTGGCCCAAAAGGAATCAAATCCATAGCCGATGATGGCTACTTGGTCTCCCGGCGCGATGCCCAAATGATGCAGCCCTTGGGCAACCTCGGCAGGTCGGCCCGACGCGGATACTGGGCTGCCGGATTGCGCGCCCCCCGCGCTACCGCTCAGCCTGGTCAGGCCCTGCAGATTCTGGGCGCCGATGTTGGTCAGCATGAACAGCACCATCACGGTGCCTATCACCCCGAGCGCCCGCCGGGAGAGCTGAGAATCAGGCAGGCGTACGCCGGCCAACAGATCGCCCCACAGCAACACGATGAATGGGCCGAAATACCTGCCTTCGACATAGACGAGGCCATACAGGCCCAGAACGACCAGGGCGACGAGAGCCAGCCCCCATCGCTGGATGATATCACCGATCCGTCGACGCCGCCAGGCCAATCCATATAACAAGAGAGTACCGATGAGCAGGGCTGCCTGCTGGTGAACGAACAGGTCGACATAAAAGAGCGCGCTCCTTAACAACACCCTAGCCTGCGCTCGCCAATCAAAGCGTAGAATCGCCCCCTCATACCAGTATGAATGGTCGTACCAGGGAGGATAGGTCGCCTGGATGGGCGTGGCGAACTCGTAGATGGGCGGCTGATCGAGGATCTGGCGCGTTGGATGGATGGGGGTTCCATTCTCCGGGGTGTCTCCCTGCCAGTGGGCGTGGGGCAGGCCATTCACAATCCGCACATAGTTCAATTTGCCGGCGTCGCCGAACGTCAGCCGTCCCTTGATCTGCGAGAGGGCGATCACGTGGGGGCCTGCCACCAGTGCCACGGCGACCAGCGTCACCAGCGCCAACGAAGCGGCGCGCCGAGCGTTGCCCACCTTGACTAGGCTGACACCTAGAAAGACGAATGTGAGGGGAAGCATCACCGCTTTGGTCAGGAAGGCAAAGCCCAGTATCAAGCCGAGCAGCGCAAAGGTCCGACGATCCATTGCCCCGCGACGGATACGCAGTATCTGCCCGGCAGCCAGATAGACCCAGGCGGCAACAAGCATATCGGGCGTTACGGCCCAGATTTGGATCAACCCCAGGGCGGACCATATGAACAAGACATAACCTAGGGGCTGCCATGCCCATTCGGGAAGCGGCAAACCACTCCCATGCGCCCGATCATCGAGCCGCCAGAGCGTGAGTTGGCGCCAAAAGAACTCGAAAGACACAAAGGTCACCAAGTATATGGCCAGGTTGACGACGTGAAAAACGGCAAAGCCCCAGTCCAGCGCGGGATCCAGGAGACGTATCCCCACGGCCAAAAGCAAGCCATAGAGAGGGCTCCAGTAGCCGTTGGTGGCTACCCGCCAATCTCCGCGCAGGTAGGCTTCGCCCATCTCCAGATAAGCGATCCCATCAGGGTTCATCGAGTTGCTGGTGATGGCGGCCCAGATGTGTAGGCCGCCGAGCACGATGGCCAGCAGCCGAAGGGCCCATGGCAGCCACCTCGCTAAGAGATCCCTGCTATCCACCGTCGCAAGGGATGTACGGAGTCGAGCTCTAGGGTCTGTAAAGATCGTCATGAACTACTGCCCATCACTTTCCACGCACGCTCATTTGGGGCAAAGTGTGCTCTGCCGGCGCCACAGCCCATGCGAGCAGATCGACGTACGTCTGGATAACTTGCTCCGTGGTATAGCGTTCTTTCACGGTTCGTCGCGCCGACGCCCCGAGATCGGCCCGCAATGTGGGGTCGGTCATCAGTCGGTGCAGGGCCTCGCCCAGTTGTTGGCCGTCGCCTGCCTCAATAACCCAGCCATTCTGCCGATGCACCAGGATATCGGCAAGGCCGCCCACACGTGTCGAGATGACGGGCAGCGCACAAGCCATCGCCTCGATGAGAGAGATGCCAAACGCCTCCTTCTCGGTGGGGAACACAAAGAGATCCGATGCCTGAAGGTACTGGTGCACATTCTCCACAGCGCCGGTAAAGCAGACGCTGCTCCCCAGATCGTGCGCTTGCGTATAGGCCCTCAACTCTGCTTCACAGTTGTGGATATCCAGGCCGCCGGCCCCCACGAGCAGGAGCCGCGCCTGGCGATGTTCATGGTGGATCGCCTGCCAGGTGCGCAGCAGCAGGGGTAACCCCTTGTAGGAAACCAACCGCCCGGTAAAGGTGACCAGGATGTCATCCAAAGGCAGATTCAACTCATGGCGTAGTTGGCGCTTTTCCGCATCGCTTACCGGATGGAATCTGTTTGTATCCACGCTATTGGGGATCTCATAGATCGCCCGCGGATGGATGCCATGCTCTCGGAACTCGTCGGCCATCACGGAGCAGATGGCCACAAAAGCATCCGCACGCCGTAGCGCATGATTTCTCAAGCGGAGTAAGGTGCGCAAGACCCACGTGTTCGGGCGGATGCCCAGCTTGCGCAGGCCGGCCTCATACATAGCTCCCGACATCTCGCCCAGGATATCCGCTTTGAGGATACAAGGTTTGCCCAACAGCCGAGCGGTGAGCACTGCCGGCAATCCGAGCACACTGAAACCAGAGACCATGATCACATCGTACCGCTGACGCCACCGGATGAGGGCCAATGGGCTGGTCATGAGCAGGCCCCACTTTTTGAGTTGTCCCGGCCCCACCGGCGCTAGCCGATACACATCGACGCCTCCGACCTGATCGACCGCCTGGAGGGCAGGGTCGGTGCGGCGGGTGATGACGGTTGCGACAGAGCCCCGCCGCATCAGGCCCTCGGCCAGATTGCGGGTCTGGGTCTCCCCGCCGCCAACCACGGGATAGTATGTTCCCGTGAGGATGCACAACCTCGGAATACTCACGCCTTGCTGCTCCCCGCTCTCATCAACTCGTATCGGTCATTCGGCCAGGCGCCTGCGCCACCGCCGCCGGTAAAATCTGATGATATCCATCATCTTGGGGTCACGGTAGAGGGGGCCACGCTGACCATTCTGCGGATTGGATTCGGCAAGGCCACGCTGTACGTCCAGGATCGCCTGAATGTATAACTCGAGCCCCAAGTCCTCCAGATCTCGCCATACGGCGCGTTGCGAGCGCCGGCCGATGGTGACGTGACCCTGCTTTACGACAGCCCCTGTATCCAAGCCCGAACCCACCTGCTGAATGGTGACGCCGGCGGTCTTTTCGCCGTGGTACATGGCCCAAAACATCGTCTTCTTGCCACGATACTGCGGCACCTGGCCATGGTGAATGCCCAATGTGCCCAATGTCGGGATTTCATAGAGCGTCGGTTTCAGGATGGGGCTCCCATAGACCAGCCCCAAATCTGGGCTCAGGGAGCGCACCTGCTCCAGGACATCCTCAGCATGGATATCCGGCACAAAGCGAATCAAGGGTAATAACCAGGCCAGCTTGCGGCGGCTCTCGCGCTCTGTCCTTGGGTTGGAAAGGTAGCGCAGCGCGTGGAGAGCGCCGTTGCGCACGAGCAGCGGCAGGGCCAAAAAACGCCGTCGCCGCCACAAATCCAACACGACCTCTCTCCAACTCTGTCCCCGCGAGTGACAGATGACCCCCAGCAAGGCGATCTCTTGATGGTTGGCGAGGCGAAGGATGAATTGTCTCACGCCTTGCTCCAATGTCGGCCCAGAGCTGAACACAACGACACGGATGGGGCGATCCAGCTCACGCGGGTTGATCAGCATGATGGTGCCCCCTCAGACGTAGCAGAGCCCAAGCCCGATCCTTGACGGTCTTGAGCTTGGGTTCAACCCAATGGACCAAGAGCACCCAACCCCGCCACCGGGCCAGGATGCGAGCGCCAGGATGGGCAGGATCATACCGTAAAAAGAGCTCTGGGGCGCTCGATACCTCCGCGATGCGCCTGGCGGGAAGGATGGGGCGATCTTGCCAGTCAAAATAGCGCGTCGTCTGGCTTTTGTAGCACTCTAGGGCTCGTTTCTTCTGCTCAGACTGCTGCCGTATATCGACCTGCATCAGCCGGTCGGATCGCACATAGCGGCGCACGTCGCGCCCCGGCAGCATCTGCCAGCGATAGTAGACAAAGTACTCGGTAACCTGTGGGCGATGGCTCGCTGGCACAAGCGCCTGCATCATGGCGCGATGGAGCGCCAGATGGTCAGGGTGGCGATCGTAGCGGAACGGGATCAAGATGTGTGCCGGCTCTAGTTGGCGAACCAGTTCGCCGAGCCGTTGGGTCAGTGTCTCTACGTGTTTGTAAAGTCGACTTTCCGGTAACCCCAAGAAGTGTGCGTTGTCTTGTGGCACGCCGAGAACGTCGAGAGCCGCCCGCGCCTCTGCCATGCGTATCTGCGGCAGATCGGGGGAAGGCGGGCCTTGCCAGGAAAAGGTGGGGATAGGAGATCTCGCCCCATCTGCCGCATAGACAAGATGGACGCGTTCTTTATCGGGAAGGCGCGCCACCATCCCGCCACAGGCCAGCGCCTCATCGTCAAAGTGTGGTGCTGCGATGAGGATGCTCCCGTGAAAAGCGTCTGCCGGATCGACCGTCATCATGCTCGGCTATCCCATCATCCGAGGCTCTCGAGGATCGTCAGCACCTCTCGGGCACAGCGGTCCCAATTGAACATCGCCACGCGCGCCAACCCCTTGGCTGACAAGGAGGCTCGTAACTCTGCATCGGATAGGACGCGATGCACCGCCCCCGCGATATCCTGGGGATCTTTGGGGTTGACCAGAAGGGCCGCTTCGCCGGCGATTTCCTTTAACCCGTTCGCATCCGAGGTGATGACCGGCGTGCCGCAGGTCATCGCCTCGATGACGGGGACCGGAAAGGCCTCCAGGTTAGAGGGGTAGAGAAAGGCGTCGGCCAGGGAATAGATCGCCGGCAGATCGGCCTGATCCATCCAACCCGGAAACAGGATATCGCGGCCGTAGCCGTCTTCTGGCAGGTGATATAACGTACGAAACGTCTCGCAGCCCCTGCCTCCGATGACCAATTTATGGGGCGTCTTGCCGTGGTGCCGGGCAAAGGCCTGGAAGATGCCCGAGATATTCTTGCGGTCACCGCGATCGTATCCCGACAGGGAAAAGATGAATCGCTCAGGCAGATGGTACTTGGCGCGGACCTGTTCCAGTGCATCGCGATCCTCGACGCGGCGAAAATGCTTGGCCGGACCAGAGTACACGGTGCGTACCTTGCCCGGGGGGAGGTGAAACAGGCGGTTATAGACGTCCGAGGTGATCTGAGAGACCGAGATCATCGCAGAGGCTCTCTGGCAGTAGAGGGGCATGGTGAGGCGGGCCAGGGTCCGATCGGCGAAACTCCAGTAGTGGCTGAATTCGGGCAAAAACCAGCCCACTCCATGAAGCACCATCACCGTCTTGCACGGGGCCACCAGGGGGACGGTGAACTTGGGATGCAACAAGACGTCAATCCCCTCCTGGCGGCAGGCTCGGGGAATCGCCACCTGATCCCAAAGGATCTTGTTCCCCGCCGTCACCAGCCGCTCTGTCACGTGACCTTCATCGGCAAAGTGGCCCATCTTGGCCGGGTCCTGATAAAAGAGCACAAACTGATGCCCTGAGCCCAGCTCGATGAGCCCTTGGGTCAGGTTGCGCGTATAGACTCCAATGCCCCCCGGATCATCCATTGATCGCAGCAGTATCCCTATGCGCATGGTGTGCCCTCCGCTTCTGGTATGCGGTATAATCTTTGCCGTATGACCATTAGGCCGATGGCGAGCAGGACAACCGGCAATTCGCTCATCACCGTTCCCACCGTAATCGCATTGGCCCATCCTCGAGACCAGTGGACGCCTTGGAACAAGCTGACCGGCGAGAGAAAGCGCTCCGTAGAAAAAGGCCATAGCAGCATGACGCCTCTTCCCGTCGTCAGGGAATCCATAAACAGATGCAGCGCATAGCAGATGAACGTGAGTGCGGCCCAATGCATTGCATTCTGACGCCGTGCTACCTGCATGATGCCCGCCACGGCCAGCGCCACGGCCAGGCCGACGAACAGGCTGTGGGTTCCCTGGTTGTGCAGGCGCCCGAAATCGCCCAGTAACAGGCCGAGAGCGGCGTCCACGTCTGGCAAGAGCGATGCGCCGATACAGAGCGTGACGGGAACGGTAGCGTTGGCTGTTTCACTCGTCTTTGGTGTGGGCCGGTAAGTCAGATTGTAGATCTGGTACACGGCATAGCCGGCGGCTATATGAGCCAGAGGCGATGGCATGCAATCTTCTCCAAATCGATATATAGATAGGTGGCCTCAGTCTCGCTCTCCGATGATTTTGGCCGGAACACCGGCGACTATTTTGTAGGCCGGCACTTGTTGGCTCACCACGCTCCCGGCTCCGATCACGGCTCCGTCCCCGATATCGCAGCCGGGCAGGATGACCGCCCCGGCTCCGATCAAAACATCATTCCCAATGTTTAGACCTTTGTCCGTCGATCCCTGCTCCACAACCAGCAAGTCGCGCCGATGAAAAGCCCGGCTGCCCCCCAGGATGGTGACATTCGGGCCGATGCGGACATGATCTCCGATGATAATGTCCTTTGCGCCGGCGGCGATATCGTCAAAGCTGCTCACCGCGCAGTTACGGCCAAAGGATATTCTCCCCGACTGGGTCTGGATCACGACAAAAGGTTTGACGACAGAGCCCTTCCCAAAAGATATCCGGCTGGACAACTGCACATGATTCAGCGTGCTCACCAGACATCGATACCGCACCAGGTAGTAGAGGGAGACGACGAATCGCGGCACCAGGTACCGCTGGAGTACGCGGATCACCTTACGGCTCCACTTGGACGTTCGACCGGCGACCGGCAAGGCGAGAGGTTGCTCCATAACGCCCCCTTTCTCCGTGTTCAGCATGTGCTAGACGCTTTCTCTGAGTCTCTGTAGATTGGATCGCATCCTCTCCTCGACGGCCGCGCAAGAACGCCCCTCGACGTACAACTGGCGCCAGATCTCTACATTCAACAGCATCCAGAGGCGCACATGGTGATCGGCTTGGCCGGCACGATGCTCCCTTAGCAGGCGTTCCACGCTCTCTCGGTTCAAGAGCCCCTCGCGCACGAGGTGCGACTCTAATAGGAAACGCTCCACGAATGGATACAGCTCGTTTTGGAACCACGCTGCGATGGGAAACATGAATCCCTGCTTGCCGCGCTTTAGAATCGTGTCGGGCAGATAACGTCGTCCCAGTTTGCGCAGCGCATATTTGAGGGTATGTCCTCGTATCTTTAGGCGGCTGGGCACGGCCGCCATGAACTCGACCAATTCGTGGTCGAGAAAAGGCGAGCGGGCTTCCAGCCCATGGGCCATAGTCATGCGGTCGGTCAACATCAGGGAATGCTCGGGCAAACGGGTCACCAGATCGGTGTAGAGCATCCGATCGATGGGATCGACAGCATGGGCGTGGTCAAACGCCTCGGCCAGGATGTTGGCCGAGTCAAGATGGCCGACCTGACGCCACAGCTCTCTGCCAAAAAGCAGCTCTTTGTCGCGATGGCTGAAACGGAAAAAGCTGGTGGCCTCGGCATAGCGCCGGCCCATGTCCGGGAACTGAGCAAGCTGTTGCGCCCAGAGGAGCTTTTGCGTCATGTTCTTGTAGCCAAAGCTATCCGGCAGTCGATTGAGCAGCGGCCCGATTGCTCGTTCCCGCAGCGCGGAGGGGATGAGCCGATAGTACTCGACCCGCAACGCTCCAAGATACCGATCGAACCCGGCAAAGAGCTCGTCTCCCCCATCCCCGCCCAGGACAACCTTCACATGCTCTGCCGCGAGGTTGGCGGCATGGTACTGGCAGGCCGCGATGGGGTCGGACGGCTCATCGAGATGCCAGATCATAGTCGGCAGCAGGCGGATCAGATCGGCCTCCACGCAATGTTCCACGTGCGAGGTGTGACAATGATCCGCGACCTGTCGCGCATAGGGCAGCTCGTTGAACGACTGTTCCTTGACGCCAATGGCAAAGGTCTTGAACGATGCCTGTAGCTCTTGGGCCATGACGGCCACGATCATGCTCGAGTCCATCCCACCGCTCAAAAAGGCGCCAACGGGCACATCGCTGATCAGATGGGAGCGAATGGTCTCCACCAGCTTGGCCTGCAGAGCATCCATGAGTTCGGGTTCTGCCAGATCTAACTTTCCGTTGAAGGAGAGATCCCAATATCGCGAAACGGTCACCGTGCCCTGCCGTAATACGAGCCGATGCGCGGCGGGCAGCTTTTTCACCTGTCGGAACATCGTATGGGGTGGCGGGATGAAACGCAAAGAGAGATAATGATGCAGCGCCTCATAGTCGATGTCTCGATCCAGGTGGTTGGCTGCCAGGATGGCCTTGACCTCAGACGCAAAGAGGAGGCACTCGCCATCCCAGGCGTAAAAGAGCGGCTTTTGGCCCAGGCGGTCGCGCGCCAGCAGCAGCAACTGGCGATCGGAGTCCCAAAGGGCCAACGCAAACATGCCGCCAAGATGGTTGACCGCATCCTGGCCATATTCCTCATAGAGATGGAGGATGACCTCTGTATCGGTACGAGTGCGAAAGATGTGCCCCTTTTGCTGGAGTTGCGATCGCAGTTCGCGATAGTTATAGATCTCGCCGTTACAGATGACCCAGATCGTACCATCCTCGTTGGATATGGGTTGGCGCCCGCCCGTAAGGTCGATAATGCTCAGGCGGCGATGTCCCAGACCGATGCAATCCTGGACGAGAATGCCCTCATCGTCCGGTCCACGATGGGCGATGGCGCCTACCATGGGTTGCACGTCCGCAACGCCCACTCCGGCGGGATGATATATGCCACAGATTCCGCACATTCCGATTTGCTCCAAAGAGATCCGGCTAACAGGAGGCACAAAACGCCGAGTCGTCGATCAGCCGGCCAGTGGTCGCTTGATGGCTGTGACCGAGAGCTTGTAGGCCAGACGTTTGGCGATTGGCTCCGGGATCACGTTATAGACCGGCCTAAAGCCATACCGATACAACGCGGCCTTTAGCCCGTAGCGACAAACCGGCAAGGCCCGGTAATGCTCCGGCACAGCCTCAAGGACCTCAAAGCCGCCAAACATGGCCAAGATCTCGCTCTCGGTGAGGAAATCATTGACCGGTGGATCTTGTTCGCTGAACTCAATGTTCTCTCGGCCAAAGCGGCGCATCAGGTACATCCAGGAGGGCTTGCGGTAAAAGTGAGAGATGATCGCACGGCCACCCGGTTTGAGCACCCGGTGTGCCTCGCGGATCGCAAGTCCTGTGTTCCCTGTGGCGTGCAAAACCCCATTGGCCCACACGGCATCGAATGTCTCGTTATCGAATGGCAAGGCCAGCGCATTCGCCGTGCGCACCTCTTCGGCGTGAACACTCTCCATGGCAAAGTGGCGTTTTGTCATCTCGACCGCATTTGCCGTGAGGTCGGTGGCGGTTACGCGCACGCCCCGCTTGAGGAACTCGAGGCTATCATAGCCCATGCCGCAGCCGATTTCCAACAGGTGCTTGCCCCTGAGGATGGCGGACTCGTGCTCGATGCGATCCATGATCCAGGGGAACTTGTAAGGGTTCATCCAGGGCCTGATATGCGCAAAGAACTCGGGACTGCCGATGGACAGGCTCTTGTCCGTCACATACTGCATCCCCAGGGTGTGGCTGTTCCAGTAATCGTAGACAGCGGACCCCACCGCGTTTTTAGAAAGATCCATGCTTGACCTCACTGCATTCACTAAATGAGCCCTCCGAAAGCCAGTGCCACGTCGTGGCTAGACCGCTCCGCAAGTCGACCAGGGGGCGGTAGTCGAGTTCACGGCGGGCCTTGCCGATGTCATAGGCGTTGTTCTTTTGGAAAAAGTCGATACTGCGGCGCGAGAAGGGAGGTTTTACCCCGAGGGGACGACACGCCGTCTCCAAGGCGAACCCCAACGGCGTAGCCCACCACATAGGTAGGTGCCATCGACAGAGACGCACTTGGGCGGTCTCGGCCACCAGGCGCACCAGCGTACCGATGGGCACAATCTCCTCTCCCCCGAGAAGATAGACCTCACCGGTCGCGCGGGGCACCTGACTACAGAGTTCGAGCCCGCGCACGGCATCCGAGACATAGATCGGATGGCGCAAGTTTTTTCCATCCCCCAGGATCACAAAGCGGCCCTTGCGGATCGCGCGAAACAGCCGCTCGGTTCGCGGACAACGTGG
>SKLG01000271.1 GCA_007123335.1 Anaerolineae bacterium
ACCTATACGCTGCGCTGCACGACGCCGGGCGTCTTTAAGGTGATGCCGGCGACGGCCTATGAGATGTACTTCCCGGACAACTTTGGCCGATCTGCCGGGGGCACCTTTACGGTGACTGACGCGCAGTAGAGTTCAACGAATGAGCGACGCCGGCAGCAAGCTGCCGGCGTCGCTTGGTTTCTAGGCTTCTGGGCGCCCGCTTCCGAGCGCCCGCTTCCGAGCGCCCCTAACCTCCCATCAGATGCGGAAAGCGCTCGACGGCAAAGGCAGCCAAAAAGGCCAACGTGTTCACGGCGCTGTGCAAGAGGATACAGGGCCAGAGAGAGTCATAACGCTCATAGAGCCACGCAAAGATGAGCCCCATCAAAAAGATGGGCACGAGCACGCCGGGGAAAACATGCACGACGCTGAATATGGCGGAGGAAAGCACCAGCCCCCAGCCGAGCCCCAGGCGATCCCTCAACCCAGGATAGAGATAGCCACGAAAAAAGATCTCCTCGGCCACCGAGGCCACGACGCCCCCCAGGAACAGGGCCAGCAGTAACCCCTGGATCCCGCCGCCAAAGAGGGGCAAAACCTCGGGCTGGCCGGCCCAGCCCAAACGCTGCCGCACCTGCTCCCAGCCGGCGTTGATGGCCAGGGTGAGGACCAGGCCCAATGCGACAGCGCCGATCATGTTCCACGATGGCGATCGACGCAGCCCCAACACCCGCCAACCGCCGCCATATTTGCGTGGCCCCCACCACCAGGCCGGCAAGATCAGGATCGCCTCCAGGGTAAAGATGGCCAGCGCCTGCACCCCTTGACCGGGCGCCTCCCGACCGCTGGCTGTCCACAAAAACTGTGCCATAGCCAGCAGCCCGACGCCCACGATGAACAAGCCCAGCGCCGCCAGGCTGGCCACCACCATATCGCGCACCGTCCAGGGCACGCGTCGTTCCGTCGACACAGATTCCTCTGTCATACCTCCCCCTTTACACGAGATTCGCCTCTACGCAGACCGAGCCGGCCAGGAGCGGCGCAGCGTCACCCCGGCGCGTATGCCCTCGGGGAGAAACGCTTCGCCCAGGTCCAGGATGATGAGACGATTCTCCTGCGCCACACGAAGCAGCGTAGTCACATCGTTAAGCTCTGGTTGCGAGACGTGCAGGCCATAGAGCCCCCGGCTATCGGCCATCGAGACCACAAACTGGTCGCCGCGTCCGCAATAGTGGATGGCCCCGCCGAACACATCCAGCACCTGCTGATCATAAGGTTCCACAAACTCCTCATACTGGGCCGTCGAGAGCATGATCGCCGTGTCATCGCGCAACATGGCCCCGCCGCGCATCATGATCGACCAGTGGGCGGTAAAGGCATTGCCCTCGCCGAGATGCGCCTTCCACAGGCGGAGGTAGGCGATATAGGTTTCGGTCACCAGGGCCAGCAGGTCGTGGACCAGATCGGGGCAATCGTAGAGCGCCAAAAAGATGTCCGGCCCCCAGAGCAGGTGGGCCACGTCGAACGGCCCCTGCAAGTCAGGATGGTAGATGGTCGTCTCCCTGGCCAAATTGGGGTAAGGAGCCAGCGCCTCGCGGTAATAGTCGGCCATATCCAGGCAGGCGCCGCCGAGGCCGGTGCGCAGATCAGGCACACCCGACGCCACCAGATCGCGGATGCGCTCGCGGCCCCCCGACAGATGGTGGGCCCAGGGCAGCGACGTCTCGGTGAGCTGATAGTCGGCGCCGAGGATGTTGGGCAGGATGACGGTGCCATAGTGGGCGCGGATGGCCAGCGGGGTATAGTCGCCGGCGCGATAATGTAAGAACGGCCCGCGCAGTTGCTCCAGGAGCATCTTTTCGCGGTCCGCAAAGGCATCATTGTAGGCGAATGTCGGCCATTCGATACCGGGCGCGACGGTGGTATCCACGGGAGGCAGCCCCTGCCAAACGTAGGGTAGCTCGTTCAGCTCCTCCCAGTCGAACACCCGCTCATAGGCCCGGCGGATGCGGCCATAGTGGTCGTCCTCGATCATGCGGTCAAAGGCGCGCAGACAGCTATCCAGCATGGTGTCCTCTCCCCTCGCGGTTGGACGGATCATGTCGTGTAGCCCGGGTTCGGCTGGGGGATGAGCGCGCCCACCTCGTCGCGCCAGGCGGCCAGCGCATCGCCCAGGTCGCGGGTCAAGCCGGGCTCGTCGGCGCTGAGATCGTGCTCCTCGGCAATGTCATCGCCCAGATGGTACAGCTCGCGATGGCGATCCTCATAGAACTCGATCAGCTTGTATTCGCCGCAGCGGATCGACGAGCCGGGCGTGCCGCCCTGATTGCCATAGTGCGGATAGTGCCAGTAGATCGCCTCCCTCGCGAGGTCGCCCTCGCCCCTGAGCAGCGGCGCCAGGCTCACCCCATCGCAGTGTTGCTCCGGCAGCAGGTCGAGGCCGGCCATCTCTAGCATCGTGGGGTAAAAGTCGGTGGAGGTCACCGGCGTGTGGCACACGCCGCCGGGCGCGGTGACGCCGGACCAACGGACGATGAGCGGCTCGCGGGTGCCGCCCTCGTACATCCAGCCCTTGCCCTCGGCCAAGGGCGCATTGCAGGTGGGCGAGCCCTCGGAGGTGGCCAGGCCGCCATTGTCGGAGGTAAAGAGGATGGCCGTGTCCTGCGTCAGCCCCTCCTCATCCAGCGCCTGCAACAGCCGGCCGATGTTCTCGTCGAGGGATTCGACCATAGCGGCATAGGTCGCATCGGATTGCAGCAGCCGGCGCATCACCCGTCGATCGCGCTTGTGTTCGCAGGGGAAATACTCCCCCGGGCGAAACGTCTCGGCCTCGTCCAGGCCCAGCTCACGGGCGATGGCCTCATACTTGACGATCTTGTCCGCCTTGGCCTGAATGGGCGTGTGCACGGCATAGTACCACAGGTTCAGGAAAAAGGGCTGCCCGTCGTTCTGGCGAATGAGCCGGATGGCCTCGTCGGTCAGGCGGTCGGTGAGGTACTCGCCCTGCGGGCCATCGGCCAACGTGGGAATGCCCCAGGGGCTAAAGTAGCCATTCTTGGGCAGGCCCCAGCCGCACCCGCCCACGTTGACGTCGAATCCATGCCGCGCAATGAGAGAGGTATCCTCGCCGAGATGCCACTTGCCCACGTGCCAGGTGGCATAGCCCGCTTCGCGCAACGTACGGGCCAGGCTCTTTTCCGTGAGCGGCAGATGGTCGACATAGGGCACCTCCAACAGCTTGCCGCGACTGTGGCCGCCGATCCAGTCGGTGACGCCCACGCGAGCGGGGTAACGACCGGTGAGGATGCTGGCCCGCGTCGGCGAGCAGACCGGGCAGGCGGCATAGGCGTCGGTGAAACGCAACCCTTGGGCGCAGAGGCGATCCAAGTTGGGCGTCTGGTAAAAGGTGCTGCCGTAGCAACGCAGATCGCGCCAGCCGAGGTCGTCGATCAGGATCAGGATGAGATTGGGTTGCGTCATGGTATCCCTCCAGGGACGAGATGCGTGACCCGCTTGATCCCCAAGCGTCAATTCCTCGGGACCCCTAGCCACGGACGGTCATGGACAGATGCCGACAATTATACCCCAGGCTGTACGCGGCGGCCATCGCCACGGATTTTTTCGCCATTGCCTTGACGGCAACGCGTAACGATGCCAGAATACGCTCAACAATGGGCTCACGGATCAAAGGAGCGATACGACATGAAACCATTGCGCAAGCATGTGGCGTTGGCCATTGACGGCGGAGGCATCAAGGGGGTCATGGTCACCAGGGCGTTGGCCATGGTCGAGGAGCATCTGAGCAGATCCGCCCACGACTGGACGAATCTGGCCGTCGGAACCTCGACCGGCTCGGTCATCTCCGCCGGGATCGCCGCCGGACTGACAGCGCAAGAGATGCACGCCCTCTATGTGACCCTGGGCGCCGAGGTGTTTCGCTCCTCGCTGCGCAAGACGCTGTGGCCGCTCAGCCGATATCGCTACTCGGGCGACCTCCTGGAGCGCTATTTGCGTCAGTACCTATCGGATGTACGTCTGAGCAAACTGCGCGAGGGTCCGGCCCCGGTGGATCTCGTCATCACCGCGTTCGACTTGATCGAAAACCGGACCTTGTTCATCAAGCCATGGAAGCCCAATTATGCCGATTGGTCCCTGGTCAAGGCGGTGCTGGCTTCCTGTACCGTGCCCACCTATTTCCCGCCTGTCGACGGTCGTTATATCGACGGTGGCGTGGGCTCCTACGCCAACCCCGCCTATGTGGCCGCCTATGAGGCCTGCATCGTCCTGGGATGGAATCTGGAGGAGACCACCCTCATTAGCCTGGGCACTGGCCGCAGTCCTCATGGTCTGGACGCCGAGCGAATCCACAAGTTCCGGGCCTGGCAGTGGATCGAGCCGATATTGGGCGCCTTTATGCAGTCGGCGGACGACCAGCAGGTACACCTGGTGGACACCTTTTTCGAAGGCCTCGATTTTCGGCGTTTCCAGGTCGATCTCCATGAGGCTATCGCTATGGACGATCCGATCCGCATCCCCGAGTTGACGGCCTATGGCGAAGAGTTGGGGCGCAAGATCCTGAATGACGAGTTTGACCGCGCGATGGACATCACTCCGGCGCTTCCTGCAGATAGATAGAGGGTGATTTTCGCCTCTTGCAGACCCATAGAAGGGACAAACATGGAGCAAGACCACGACCTGATTCCGGAGCAGTTTCGACGCATGATCATCTTGACCCTGACACTGGTGGCCGTGGCGCTCTATGCCGCCATTATCGTTAGCGCCATCGTGGTGACACTGACCCGTGAGAACCCCCAGTTCGGCGAAAACATGGAGCGGGCCGCGGGCCTGCTCAGCGGATTGGTGGGCGCTGTGGTGACCGCCGGTTTTGCGCGCAGCAAGCCCTCCAGCGCCGTGCCCATCTCCATCTCGTATCCGATGGCAGGAGATGCTGTGGTCCAATGGTGGCGACTGCGCTCGCCATCCCTGGCCAGTCGCAACCTAGAGGGCCTCGGCGACCTCTTGGGACTGCCCGACGTCCCGCCGCGCGAGGCGCCTGGCGTCGAACCTCTTTTCCCTGAGGAGGATGACGAA
>SKLG01000154.1 GCA_007123335.1 Anaerolineae bacterium
CGCCGGCCGCCACCACGGCGCTGGTGGCCGACGCCGGCAAGCTTTTCTACATGCACTTTAACGACAATGACCGGGCCTGGGACTGGGACATGATCCCCGGCTCGGTGCACGTCTGGGACCTCATCGAGACCCTCTACTACCTCGAGCGGGCCAACTGGGAGGGCTGGTTCTGCTACGACGTGCTCACCCGCAGCGGCGACGACATCGGAGATAGTCCCTCTGGTCTGGGCGTACAGATCGCGACCTTGCAGGTGATGCAGATGGCAGAGCAACTTCTGGACAAGATCGGCCGTCCACGATTGGCCGAGCTCATCGCCGAGGGATCACCGCCGCAGACGGTGCAACATTTGTGGCGTTCGCTGCTCTAAAGAATAGAGTGAACGCACGAAAAGAGTTTACGCCTTTCGAGAGCGGGTTAGTGATCGAGAGGGAATGGTGACGGAAGCGTATACCAGGGTCGATATCTATACCGACGGCGGCTGCGACCCCAACCCTGGTCCTGGGGGCTGGGGCGCCGTACTCATTGCCGGGTTGCACACCAAGGAGTTGAGCGGCGCCGAGCCAGATACGACCAACAACCGTATGGAGCTCACGGCAGCCATCGAGGCGCTGCGCGAGCTCAAACGTCCCTGCGCAGTGACCCTCTATACTGATTCTCAATATCTGCGTCGAGGCATCACCGAGTGGTTGCCGCAGTGGCAGGCCAACGACTGGCGCAAGGCCAATGGCCGCCCGGTGGAGAATGTGGATCTGTGGCAAGAGCTTGCAGCCGTGGCTGAGCGCCATCAGATCGAGTGGCGCTGGGTGCGCGGGCATCGCGGCAATCCGCTCAACGAGCGGGCCGACGAGTTGGCTACCCAGGCCCGCCGTCAGATGCTGCGCGCCAACCGGAACGCCCAGTCATCTCGCGTGGCAGCACAGACCGCGAAAGCCACATCCGACGAGGACGATACTACCCAAGCATTGCCCAAGGTGGATCTCTATACGCGAGGTTGTGCCCTCGGCGTGCCCGGCACTGGCGGTTACGCGGCGGTGTTGGTGAGGACAGAGCAGGGTGCCAACCCGCCAACTCTTTTCTCCGGCGCATGGCCCTCGACGACGAATAACGTCATGGAACTCTGGGCGGCGATCGCCGGTCTGCGCGCGCTAGAACGCCCGACGCATGTGGTCATCTATACGGTCTCCAAGTATCTTCTTGAGGGTGCCACCCGCTGGCTTCCGGGGTGGGAACGCCGCAACTGGACCACCCAATCGGGGCAGCCGATCAAGAACCAGGAACTGTGGCAGGAACTCGTGCACGTGATGGGTGATCATGATATCGAGTGGCAATTCCTGCCACCTCACGAGCGCGGAGCCCATAGCGCCACCGCCGCGCGGGTGGCTCGCGACGAGGCCACACGGCTCAAGACCAGTCAGAGACAGGATTAGGCGATCTCGGTTCAGATTCACATCAGGAATGGAGACCAGAGTGGCTAATTTGATCACCATCGCGCGGCTTCCGCTCCTTGTGGGCATTGTGCTGTTTCTTTACTCGCCCAATCCCATATTGCGACTAATCACCGTGCCACTGATTATTGTGCTCATTGCCATGGACACGGTGGATGGGATCATTGCGCGGCGACGTGGTGAAGAGTCGGTGCTGGGCAGCGTGTTGGACATCATGGCCGACCGTATCGTCGAACTGGTGCTCTGGGTCGTCTATGCCCACTTGCAGCTCATCCCCGTCGCGGTGCCGATCATCTATATTATGCGCGGTATCACCGTCGATTCGCTACGCAACATGGGGGCCAGTGAGGGCACTGCCCCATTCAAGACCATGCAAACCCGCCTGGGCGCCTGGTTGGTGGGTAGCCCCTGGATGCGCAGCACCTATGGTGTCAGTAAGCTCATATCGTTCGCGGGTCTCGCAGCCGCACACACTTTGGCCGCCTACGCCGCTCGCGGCGTCGTTAGTGAGAACACCGTCAGTCTCGTGCTGACCATCTTTAACGTCACAACCTGGATCTCGGTAACCTTTTGTCTTGTACGTGGTCTTCCTGTGATCATCGAACACATGGCACGATACTACTCATCGTCCGCGGCCAAGAGCCCAAGCGCCGACGATGGGGATCCTGCCAAGCAGTAGATCCAGAACTTGCCGTGAGAATACACGACATCCTTGGCAGCCCACCCGGTATCCTCTTGGGCGTGATCATCGCACGTTTGATGCCGCCTCGCATCGGCTATTGGTTAGCCCGCGTCATTGCCTCAGCGATGGCCAGGCGCCGCTCCTTTATGTTCATAAACGCTCGCGCCAATCTGAGTCGCGTGGTCCCCGAGGCTACCGACGAGGAGCTTGATGACCTGGCGCGCCGCGCCATCGCCCACGCCGGACGCACCTACTATGACATGTTCCGCCTATCTGCCGAGGATTACCAGCGAGGCCGCGTGCCGCTAAACATCCGCATCCGCGAGTGGGTCGCCGTGCGGCAGGCCCTTTCTGATGGTCGCGGTACTGTGCTAGTCGGCCCCCATATGAGCAATTTTGATCTGGCCGCCCAGTGGATCGCTTCCCAGGGCTTTGACATCCAGGCTCTCAGCCTGCCAAGCCCCAGCACCGGCGCTCGCGTGGTCAACGCCTTGCGTCGGCGGCGCGGCATTGTGATGACCCCGCTATCGGTCTCTGCTCTACGAGCCGCGATCAAACGCCTGCGCGCTGGAGGTCTGGTCATGACCGGCGCGGACCGACCGGTCTCTATGATGGACGAGTTGGTGCCCTTTTTCGGTGCTCCGGCGCGCTTGCCCACAGGACATGTCCGCCTGGCTCTTCAGACCCAGGCCCGGATTGTGGTGGCTTGCTGTATCATGGAAAAGAATGGCCAGACAGCCACCGGTGACGCCAGCGGCGTCTGCTGCTATCGCATCCAGTTTGCGCCGCCGATCGAGATGGAAGCGGCATCGGACCAAGAGTCGGCGGCCCGCATCTCTGACGCCAACATACGTCACAACGTCCGACGTGTGTTAGAGATCATCGAAGATATGATCCGACAGGCGCCCGATCAGTGGCTCATGTTCGTGCCCGTATGGGAGAACGCCACAGGAAAAGATACCTCCGATCAGGAATTACCGGAGATATCGGATATGCTGGGGATCGTGCCCTAGCCACAAAAGAGGGGCTCTATGGCCCACCATCGCTACACTTTGCCAGGAGGCACTGTTGCGTCTCATCGTTGTACGACATGGACAGACACATTGGAATGCCGAAGGACGCATCCAGGGACAGCTCGATACAGAGCTATCCCCGTTGGGACAGGCCCAAGCACAAGCCCTCGTCACCCGGCTGGCTGACAATCCATGGGATGCGCTCTATGTCAGCGATTTGCTGCGCGCGCGGGACACGGCAGCGCCGCTGATCGAGGCACTGAGGGGATCACCAGGCAACAGCCCGGTCGTTCACTATGAACCACGGCTCCGCGAGATCGCCTTTGGCCGCTGGGAAGGGTTGAGGTTTCGTGATGTGGCCCAGCAGGAACCAGACGCGTTTCAAGCCTTTCGCGCGGACGTGAACGCCAGGCTGCACGGCGGCGAATCGCTGGGTGACGTCGCCGCTCGCGGACGATCCTTGCTGACGGAGGTGCGCCGGCATCACGCCGAAGGCACGGTGCTCTGGGTGGCCCACGGGGGGATGCTGCGCCTCTTGACCTGCCACATGCTGGGCCTGCCTCTATCCGCCTATAGGCGCTTTCGGCTGGATTCGACGGGCATATCAATGTTCGAGATCAGCGACAGCGACGCGAGGGACGGCGGCCTAGGATGCACTGTCGTCTCGCTCTGGAACGATCATCGGCACATTCTCGGGCTGCTCGATTGAGCCCGCGGCGGATCCAACGCCGCTAATTGTCGGATGCGGGGACCAACTCCCAACCCTCGGACTTGTCACGCACCTGCCAGCCCAATGCCTCGATGCGCTCGCGCAAGCTGTCGCTCGCAGCCCAATCACGTTGCGCTCTGGCGGTTGCCCGCTCTTGCGCCAGGCGCACCACCTCGTCCGGCGGCTCGGGGGCGCGCTGCCGAGCCTCTTCGGCGGCCAAAGACCGCGTCCATACCGAGTCAGAGATGCCCTCCCGCGCATTAGGACTGTGGCAGGGCCCCAGTTCGCTCATGGCAAAGGTGGAGCCGCTCTCAAAGCGCGTCTCGCGGCGCGTCGTCACCGCCAACACCGTCACACCGCCCATGCCCATGACGCGGCAGCGGCCCTCCTCGGGCTCGATGATCAGCGCGGTCAGTTCGTCGATGCCCACCACCACCGTCTCGGAGGGCAACAAGGCCAATAGCTCGGCAAAACGCGGCTTGCCCATAAAGCAGCGACTGGTGTCGTGCTTGTCGCCGCCGTCGTTGTTGTTCCAGTGGGGCACCAGGGTTAACGAGAGGCCATAGGCGGCGCAGAAACCAAGGCCGGGCTTCCAGTGCACATCCTCCCCGACTTTGTAGATCTCGTACACCGGTAGGGCATAGGCGCTCATGGCGATGGTGGCCGCGCTGGCCGCTACCAATGCAGCGCCGAGCCGATGTCTGGCCTGAACGATCTCCCAGGCCAGGCTGCCTTTAAGCTGAGCGACGGCGTAGGTGGGGCTGCCAGGGCCAAAGAAGAGCATGTTGCTGGTGTACAACGGGTCGAGGATCTCGGCATTATCGGGGCTATAAGGAGTGCCGCGTTTGCGCGCCGGGATGATATGCGTCTGGGGATGGAAGTTCTGCAGGTGATGGTGCAGATACACCGCGATCTCTTCTGCCACGTTGGCAGAGTTGAGCTGAAACCCGGCCGGCGTTTCCAGGATGCCCACCTGCACCGGAGGCTCCAGGCGCGCCATGATCCGCGCATACACAGGCTGCGCATGGGATGATATCTCGCCCGAGCCGAACAGCACCACCGTACCCAGGGGTCGTTCCATCTAGCCTCTTTCCTCTACGGCTCGCTCTATATCGGCGAAAACGGTCAGACAGCTCGGTTAACCGTGCACGCCCGATAGGGTGATGCCCTCCACAAAGGCCCGTTGTGCGAACAAAAAGACCACGACCACAGGCAGCAC
>SKLG01000383.1 GCA_007123335.1 Anaerolineae bacterium
CCAAAGGTCGGCGCAGCCGCATCGCGAAAGATGGCGGCATAGAGCAGGTGTTCTCCTCCGGCGCCCCATAGCAGTTGCGCATGCTCGATGGGGCCGTCGAGGGGGATGCGCCATTCGGCCAGGGTGCCTGCCAGCAGGTCGATGACGTATACACTCGTGCTGCGGGTCATGGCCAACACGCCCTGGGCGAAAGCCCAGCTCTCGAGTCGTGCCACAGCGGCGACCTCTGCCGCATCGGCGCCCCAGTAATCGCCGCGATAGATGCTCCCACCCAGGCTGAAAGCCAATCCCAGGCCCGTGTCCACTAGAGGGCCAGGTGTGGCTGTCGCGGACACGGCGGTAGGGGGGGCGGTCTCTGTGGGCGCTGGCAGGGTCAGAGTTGGGGCGACGGTCCATGTGCTGGTCGGCTCGCTGGGGGTTGCTGGTGGCGCGATGGGGTCACCGGTCGGAGGCGGGGTGTTTGTCGGATAAAGAACATCGCTGATATCATCCATCAACGCACATCCACCAAGCGATAGACCTAGCAGCGTCACCAACACAAGCGCGATGATTGGCAGCACAGGGCGGGTTTTTACCACGGGCTACTCCAAGTGATGGGATCTATATAATCGGAGCGAGTGTACTCGGCACACCGATCCCTGTAAAGTGATTTGGCGGGTGCGCTTTGAGCTTCGTTGACTTTTTCATGGGCCATGATACACTCTACCCATGATCTGGTCGCATTCACCATACGGATGGAGGGCCAGCGATGACAGGCGTAAAAGACGAGACCGTGCAGATCAGCCCGATCAGGCTCAAGGGATTTCTCAAATGCTTTCTCCTGAAAGGACGTCAAGCGGTCCTCGTCGATACGGGCTCCACCGGCGATGGCCGACGCATTCGCGACATGCTGCCCCACCATGGTGTGCGGCTGACCGATCTCGCCCTGATCGTCATCACCCATGCACACCCGGGCCACGCCGGTGGATTGGCCTATCTAAAGGAGCGCCTGAACGTCCCCGTTGCGGTGCATCGCCTCGACGCCGATGCGCTGCGCCAGGGCTTTAATCGACCCTTCTCCCCCGCCAGCAAGCTGGGGCAGTTGATCTGTCCCTTGTTGCCTCGTGGTGTGGGCTATGCCGGCGTCGAGCCCGAGATCCTGATCGAGGACGAGTTCGATCTATCCCCCTATGGCGTCACCGGCAAGGTCATCTCGACGCCAGGGCACACCCCCGGTTCCCTCTCGGTGATCCTCGATGGCGGCGAGGCCATCGTCGGCGATCTCGTCGTGGGAGGCTTGATTCGGCGTCGCAAGCCTCATATATCCGCCTTTGCCGACGACGAGAGCCAGGTACTGGCCAGTATCCAGAAGCTGCTCGATCAGTCGGTGGAGACGATGTACTCGACGCATGGCGGGCCGTTCAGCGCCGATGCGGTGCGCCATGAGCTTCTGGAACAAGCTGCCGCCGAAAGGGAGCGCTGATACTGCCCGCCGCTAAAGGATCTTTCGGCAGCTATTGGGCGACGCTATTCACCGCCTGAATCATGGCCTTGATATAGCCGTGATTGTATGCCCGACCGATAAAGCCGGGGGCCATCTGTTCCCCATCCCCATCAAAAACCATGTGCGGCACATGGTCGGAGCAAAAGGTGAAGCGATAATCCACGTCGCGATACGCCATCATGGCTTGAAACATGTCGGTATCGCCCTCATCGATAAAGGGCTCGACATAATAGGGGTAGGTGCCGATGGGGTTGCGATAGTGCACGTGGTGAATCTTGTCCCGGCTCCCAAAATAATGGATGGCCTCGACAACATCCAGCCCCCATTCGGCAAAAGAGCCCTGGCAGAAGGTGATGCCGTTGGCCACGCTGGGCACCAGCTCGATTACTCCTCGCATCCCCTCAAACCCATGGATCACCTGAGCGGTTCCCCGGCTCATGGGGGGCGGCGGATCGTTGGGATGCAGCGCCAGGCGCACACCGGCTTCTTCGGCCACGGGGCAGGCGGCCTCTAGAAAGTAGCGCAGTCGCGCCCAGGTCTCCTCAGGCGTAGCGCGCTCCTCCTCCGGCACCGGCGGAAGGTCAGTCATCCGCGAGTCGTCGTAATAGGTGTATAGCGCGCCGCCGCGCCCCGGCTTTTGCGCATAACCCTCGACGGCCCGGTGATTATAGAAATTGTACTCAATGACCGGATATCCCGCCGCCCCGGCAGCGCGGATGGAGTGCAACACCTTGTCGATATCCTCATCACGGCCAGGCTGACCGAGGATGATGCGTGGGGTGACATTGTGTAGCATCATGATCCCCACGCTTAGCCCAAAGGCCGCTACCTGGTCGGCCACCGCCTTGCAACTCTCCTCCGTCCAATAACCCAGGCCCTGCGGATCGGCCAAACGGCCACCGAGCGCCAGGGCATCCAATCCCAGTTGGGCGGCCCAGCGCAGCGTGCGCTCCCCGATGTCGGGCATGTTCTCACAAATCTTGGGTTTCCAGGCTTGAACGCTCATCCTCCCTATGCTCCTCTCTGCATCATGATGCGGCTCCATTCTCCAGCGCAGTGTACTCTCGGTCTGCGCGCATTGTCCAGTGGCCACGGCCACATTCCATTTGCTGGACCCGTTTAACCGTGGTACGATGGGTCACACATCAACACTCTATCATTCATACGTCAAGGGAGTCCCGTGATTGACAACGAGGTTCGTAACATTGCCGTCGGAGTAGTCGGTTGCGGATACTGGGGCCCAAAGCTGATCCGTAACTTTCAATCCATCCCGGGTTCGGATCTGCAGATCGTGGCCGACCTGCGCAAAGACCGCCTGGGCCACATCAAAGGTCTCTATCCTGCGGTCAAGACGACCATCTCTTATGCAGAGATGCTCGACTCGCCGGTTGAGGCCATAGCCCTCGCCACGCCGGTGCAGAGCCATTTTGCCATGGCTCGTGAGGCACTGCTCCACGACAAGCATGTGTTGGTGGAGAAACCCCTCACCATCGACTCTGCCGAGGCCGAGGAGCTTATTACTCTGGCCGAGGAGCGTCAGCGCATCCTCATGGTCGGGCACACCTTCGAGTACAACCCCGCTGTCGAGTACTTGCGCAACTATGTCGCCCGTGGTGACCTTGGTGATATCTACTATATCAATGCCACCCGGGTGAATCTGGGCATCTTTCAGAAGAACATCAATGTGGTGTGGGATCTGGCGCCTCACGATGTCTCGATCTTGCTCTACGTGCTGGGAACGGCGCCCAACCGGGTCAGCGCCCGTGGAGCCTCCTACGTCCAGCCGAATATCGAGGACGTGGCTTTTGTCACCTTCCATTTCCCCAACGGCGTCATCGCCGATGTGCGCGTGAGCTGGCTCGATCCCTGCAAGATACGCCGCACCACGGTAGTCGGCTCGAAAAAGATGATCGTTTACGATGATGTCGAGGCAGAAAAGATCCGCATCTATGACAAAGGTGTTGACAAGCCGCCCTACTCGGATACCCTTGAAGAGTTCCGGCTGTCCTATCGCTATGGGGATATCACCACGCCGGCCATCTCCGAGGCCGAGCCTCTGGAGATCGAGTGTCGTCACTTTTTGGAGGCGGTGCGTACGGGCCAGTCGCCGCGCAGCAACGGCCGCGTAGGTTGGCAAGTGGTGCGCATCCTCGAAGGGGCGCAGGAATCGCTGAGACAGGGTGGCCAGCCCGTGGATCTCGTCTGGTAGGGGTTTCACCTCTGCACAAGAGAGGAAGAAGAGGCCCTATGCCATCAGAACAGGGCGCCATTCCACGCTGGCCGGTGATCGATGGCGATTTCTGGCGTATCGGCACCTATCCCGACCTCGGCGATCTGGCCTACGAGGCCGAACACGAGGTCGTCGATCATGCCATCTTTCGATCTGACGATGGGAAGTGGCACCTATGGGCCTGCATCCGCGGCCTCAAGGTGGGTCGGGTCTTTTACGGGTGGGAGGGCGACGCGCTAGAGGAGGGGCCATGGCGGCCCGTGGGCGTCGTCATGCGCGCCGACCACGCCTATGGCGAGAGCATCAACGACTGGAACGGCGAGGAGTGGATCCAGGCGCCCCACGTCGTCATCAGGGATGGCATCCACTATATGTTCTACGGCGGCCACAACACCGAGCTGGGCGAGTGCCAGATCAACCTAGCGACGTCGAAGGATGGCCGGGATTGGCAGCGCTACAAGAACTCCCAAGGCTACAGCCGCCTGTTCACCGGCCCCGGCGAGGCCCGCGATCCCATGGTGATCCAGATCGGCGATCGATATCACTGCTACTATACCGGGCACGATACCGGCCTGCGCAGACCCTGCAAGATCTATTGTCGGACGTCCAAGGACCTCTATCACTGGTCCGACTATTGCGAGGTGTCCTGGGGCGGGCACGCTAGCGGCACGGGGCCTTGGAGCGCGGAGTGTCCTTTTGTCGTCCACCTTGATGGCTACTATTATCTGTTCCGCACCAGCGAGTACCGCTCGCCGGCGCGGACCCATGTATACCGCTCCCAGGATCCTTTTGATTTCGGCCTGGGCCATGATGGCAAATGGATCGCTACGCTGCGGGTCGCTGCCCCAGAAGTGGTACAGGATGGGGATCGGTACTATATCAGCACCGTCGAGGATCTAAGGGGCGGGGTCAAGTTGGCGCGGCTCAGATGGGTGTAAAGACGGATCGCTGTTCATAGGTGAGTTCGCTTCTTTTGACGCCGCTCTGGCCTAAGGCTATACTGTGCGTAATCGAATACGAGACACCCAAACGCTATGAAAGAGAGAGTAGGTGGGTGCCCGCGCCACCAGGGAGAGAGGATCACCGACTGCAAGTCCTCTCGGGTTGCGGCCCACCACGAGTTCGCTCTGGAGCGGACGGCTGAAGCGTAAGGCTTTTATCGCCTCACGTGTGTAGGTCGCTCCGGCAGCCCGCCGTTATCCGGGTAGCCGGTACGCCCAATGTTGGGCCGCCGGTAATGAGAGGCTCCCTGTGGGGGAGCAATCAGGGTGGTACCGCGGAGAGTCTGCGACGGCAAACTTCGTCCCTTGGAGGATGTTTGGCGTCG
>SKLG01000073.1 GCA_007123335.1 Anaerolineae bacterium
CCGACTCAACGCTTACGGCTATTGGGTCTATTTATTCTCCGGCATCGGCCTGTGGATATCCTTGCTGATGGGCCGAGCCCCCGACGCCGGCTGGTTCAACTATACCCCCTTGTCCGGACCGACTTATTCTCCAGCCGTGAATATCGATTTCTACGCCCTCTCGATTGCGTTCCTGGAGGCGGCCAATCTCGTGGCGGGGGTCATTCTGCTCATCACTATTTTCAAGATGCGAGCGCCCGGCATGTCGGTCAGTCGGATGCCGATATTCGTATGGTCTATCCTTGTTATCTCACTGATGATCATCTTTGCCATGCCTCCTCTGATGCTGGCCACCCTCCTACTGGCTGCCGATCGGATCATCGGCACGCACTTTTTCCACATCGCAGGCGGCGGCGTATCCTTTCTGTGGCAGCACCTCTTTTGGTTTTTCGGCCATCCGGAGGTCTATATTATTGCCACTCCTGCCTTTGGCATTGTTTCGGCTATCATACCCGTCTTCTCACGGCGACCTATCATGGGTTATCTGCCCGTTGTGATCTCGCTGATCGTTATCGGCATCGTCAGCTTTGGGTTGTGGGTCCACCATATGTTCGCCGGTGAAATCGCGATACTGGCCATGACCTTTTTCGCCGCGGCCAGTATGGCTATCGCCATCCCTAGCGGCGTGCAGGTCTTTGCCTGGATCGGCACCATCTGGACGGGGGTCAAACCGATCATGCGGACGCCTTTTCTATGGGCGGTGGGGTTCATCCCCCTCTTTGTGATCGGTGGAATCACCGGTGTGATGGTGAGCGCCCCACCTTTTGACTGGCAGGTCCACGACAGCCACTTTATCACCGCGCATTTTCACTATGTGCTCGTGCCGGGCGCCGTGTTCCCCGTGATCGGTGGGCTCTATTACTGGTTTCCCAAGATGACTGGGCGCCTATTGGATGAGCGGCTGGGCCGATGGAGTTTCTATTTGGCCTTTGTCGGCTTTAACATCGCCTTTTTCACCATGCACTTTACCGGACTTATGGGCATGCCGCGTCGCGTCCATACCTACATGGCTTTCCAAGGGTGGGATCTGCCCATGGCCATTACTTTTACCGGCGCCCTCATACTGTTCGCAGGCTTTGCCGTGACTCTGGCCAACGTGATCATGAGCTTGTTCGGCGGGGAATTGGCCGGTGATGATCCTTGGGGGGGATCGTCGCTAGAGTGGGCGACGACCTCGCCGCCACCACCCTACAATTTCGCCACCATTCCGCACGTGTCGGGACGTGACGCGCTCTGGCGCATGCGAGATGAGGGCACTGAAAGCATCTATTACGAGTTGCCCGTCGACCGAATGGAGACCGTCGGCACCTCGACATTGGACGGTATACCGGAGCAGCGATTGTTGGTGAGCGGTGCCTCGATCCAGCCATTGATCATGGCGATCGGAACGGGCATTACCTTCTTTGGCGCCATAGTAGATCTGATCTTTGTGCCCATCGGCGCGTTAATCATGTTCGTTTCTCTCGTCCTCTGGAGCTGGCCAGGGCGAAATCGTGAAAGGGAGCAAGAGCCATGAGTGTGGCAACAGAGTCCCGTCGCTCGTTGATGCATCTAGAACTTAATCCGAATGAGTTCAAGGCGCCTGTTTGGTGGGGCATGGTCTGGCTGATCATCATCGAAGTCGTATTCTTCACCGGCCTCATCGCCACCTATTTCTACCTGCGTTATTACGCAGTCGAATGGCCGCTAGGCGGTTTTTCTAGGCCGGATATGTTGCTGCCAACGATCAGCGCCCTGGTCCTCTTTGCCAGCAGTGCGCCCATGTACTGGGCAGACTCGGGCATCAAAAAAGGGGATGTAAGTCAGCTCAAGATCGGCCTGGTGATAAGCTTTGTCCTCGGTGGGATCTTTCTCGCGCTCAAGTATGTCGAATACAGCGGCTACGATTATAACTGGGCCACCAACGCCTATGGCTCCGTCACGTGGACGATCGCCGGGTTTCACTCGGCACATGTGATGTCGGTGATGCTCAAGGTCGCCGTCGTATTTACCGCGGCTTCGCGGGGTTACTTTAGTGCCCAGCGCAATCTCGGTGTGCACCTCAATGGCCTCTACTGGCACTTTGTGGTTGCGATTTGGGTGCCTCTATTTTTTACGCTTTATCTCTCTCATTTCGTTTTCTAGATCATAGGAAGGAATATCATGGCTCAAGAAAAAACGGCTCAACACAGCAATGTCTTGCTTTGGTTTATTGCTCTAGGACCCGCTTTCTTCTGGTTTGCTCATCTTAATATCAACTATATACTCGTACCCATTAGCTGTGCCATTGGTGGCCGCATTTTCATGTATATTGCTTCGATCGTCTTGGGTGGCCTTACCATCGCCACAGGGCTCAAGGCCTGGGGAATGTGGCAGGGGCTGAGTGATGAGGAGCGCTCTGGCGTGATCGACGAGATGGAGGGTAGCCGAAGAAACTTTATGATATACACTGGCCTCTTGTCCAGTGGCGTCTTTTTATTGGCCATCATACTTGCCACCATACCGACCCTTTTTCTCAATCCCTGCACCATGGGTGGTCGCATCTAAAAGTAGCAGTGCCGATAAAGGGGGATGACGGATGAGATGGAAGATGTGGATCTGCCCCGGCGGATGGACCTGGACATACCTGGTGCTTGCCGCCGTGATACTGGCATCGGCGATCTTGACGTCGTGTCAGCTAGGACGAGACGAGAATGGAACGACTGTGGATTTTGGCGATCCACAGCGTGGAAGAGAGGCGATCACCGCGCATGGCTGCGCCGCCTGTCACGTCGTACCGGGCGTGCGGGGAGCTGATAGCCCTATCGGGCCACCGCTCGATGACTGGGCTGATCGTTGGTATATCGCCGGGCGGCTCATCAATGAACCGCCGGATCTGATTCGCTGGATTCAGGCGCCACAATCTGTCGATCCAGGCAACGCTATGCCGGATATGGGCGTCCCGACAGACGACGCGGAGGATATCGCGGCCTATCTCTATACACTCCATCGCACAAGGCGCCGAACGTCTCCCAATTGGGCCGGCCCCGGGATGTTGGCACCTGGATTACTAGACGGTTACTGGACTAGAGAATAGAGGCACCAGGATCGTGGCGGCAAATGATCCCTTATCTGCCATGATATAGAAGCGCCACGGTGTGAGAAGGAGAAGGATGAGCGAAAAAACTCTCTCGCCAGTTCGACCCGATAGCAGGAACGTCGGGACACTATCGCGACGGCGGTTCATGAAAGTTGCTTTCGCTGGTGTGGCTAGTGTGGCCCTTGCCAGTTGTGAAACAGCCGCTTCGCGGCGCATGCCGGCCCCAGTCAGTGTGGGAATCCCCGCAACGCCCGTTCCCCATGAATTGAGCTATCCAGCAGTCCCACACGCTCCAGCGGTGCCGCCAGATCCCGATGTATTATACTTTTTTACAGAGCACCAAGCCGCGACGGTGGATGCCTTTGCGTCGCGCTTGCTCCCCGGCAGCCCAGAGGACCCAGGCGCACACGACGCAGGCGTGGTGAACTATATCGATTATATGCTGGCTGATAACGAAGGCATCCATGAGCCGGCTTATCGTCTGGGGCCATATCCGCGGTTGTACCAAGGAGATGAGCCACCTCCCGAGGCCGCCGAAACTGACTCGAAAAAGATGGTCTGGGTAGCCGCCGACGAGATCGAGCGGTACGGCTATCAATCGCCCCTCTCGCCGGTCGAAGTCTACCAGATCGGATTGGAGGCGCTCGATGATTACTCGCAGGAGCAGTACGGCAGCGACTTTGTGGATCTCGGCGAGGATCAGCAGGATGCCATCATCACGGCCATGGTGGAGGGTGAAGATTTGGGATTTGAGCCCTTTAGCGCCCAACAATTCTTTCATGTGCTCCGGCGTCATACCAATGAGGGCTTTTTCGCCGATCCTGCCTATGGCGGGAATCGCGATATGGTAGGTTGGCGGCTGGTCGGTTGGCCGGGCTCTCAACGCACCTATGCGCCTACCGAGATTGCGCAGGAGGGCATCCAACGCGAACCATGGAGCTTGGCGGATCTGCCACCCTTTTACTATGCCCGTCCGCGCACGACATTGCCCGCCGCTCCCGCACGCGGGCCGCATCCGGGGGTCGAAGAAGACGAGCAGGATCAAAGGGTACCAGGGCATAGACACTAGATGCATCCAATGGTAGGAGGGATGTGATGATCGTTCATGATCGAGCGGACGTGGTGATGGTCGGCGCGGGTTGGACGGCCAGCGTTCTGGCCTGGAAGTTGACGGCGGCCGGGCTTCGCTGTGTCTCTATTGAGCAAGGACCGATCCGTTGGACCGATACGGACTTTCGGCATAACCACGAGCATCTGCGCTATAGCATTCGTAAAGCGATGATGGTAAATCTGGGACAAGAGACCTGGACCTGGCGACCCAATGTCACCAAGCCCTCTCTACCCATGCGTAAATACGGCGCGTTCCATCCAGGACAAGGCCTGGGCGGCGCGGGCGTTCACTGGGCCACGCAACACTGGCGCTTTTACCCCTCTGATATGCGCTATCGGACGCACCATATTGAGCGATATGGTGAGGAAAAGATCCCGGAAGGGAGCACCGTCCAGGATTGGCCGGTGAGCTATGAGGACTTGGAACCTCATTACACCCGGGTGGATTACGACATCGGCGTCTCGGGGCAAGCCGGGAATCTCAGGGGCGAGATCTTGGAGGAAGGCAACCCCTTTGAAGGGCCGCGCAGCCAACATTATCCTCTGCCGCCTCTACAACGCAGCATCCCCGCCGGGATGTTCAGCGATGCCTGCCGTGAATTGGGCTATCATCCCTTCCGCCAGCCGGGCGCTATCCTCTCGCGCTCTTATACGGGCCTTTCGGGGCGTGTGCGCTCAGGATGCATCTACTGTGGATTCTGCGTTCGCTTTGGCTGCGAGGTCGATGCCAAAGCCAGCCCCCTCACCGATCACATCCCGGTCGCGCTCGGCACCGGTCTCTATGAGGTCCGGCCGCATAGCCATGTCATTCGCGTCAACCTGGCGGATAA
>SKLG01000270.1 GCA_007123335.1 Anaerolineae bacterium
GCCAAAAGCCGCCCGCTGTGTCGCGATCCCGGCTGTGGAGCCGATGTGACCGCACGCGCCGTTAGAAGATAGGATACTGCTTCTTCCCCACTTGTCCAGCGCGCGAGCGCCGAGCCTCTACACTTTACGAAAATCGCAGCCAATGGCGATTCACTTGCATTGCCCTGATCCTGTTGTATAATCGTCCCTACGTATGGGCGCGTGCCATTGTTGTGTGCCATCTTTACATATCATATAGCCGTTCCCTGAGCCTGACCTAGCAACACCCCCCACTCTACACGCTGGGACAGATCAGGGGCTTACAGGACACTGGCTGCCTAGACATCACCATTGAGGATGAGTCGATGGCCAAATCAGATCGCTCAAGAGCCCCAGAGACACCCGATACCTGGGAAGATGCGCAGGCCCGTCTGCGTGCGTGCTCTGCGCAAGAAACCGAACTCGAACGCCAAAACCAGGATCTGCGCGACACCAACCATACCCTTCAGGCGGCGAACGACCGCCACCTCGACCTCTATCATCTCAGCCCTGTCGGGCACGCCACCCTCAACACAGCCGGCGAAATGGTCGAGGCCAACCTCACCCTGGCCGAGTTATTGCAGACGGAATGCGAGCCACTCATCGGCAAGCCGCTGACCCACTTTGTCGCCCCAGAAGATCGAGATGCCTGGCATCTCTACTGGCAGGGGCTGCGTAGAGGGCGCATGCCGTTCAGCATCGTCCTTGGGCTGGATGCCGGCGAGGGGCCCCTCTGTCGCGTGAGGATCGATGCCCGTGCGCTCAAGCGTGAGGGTCACGTTACAGAGTATCTGCTGGCCTTTAGCCAGATGCCCCAAGATCCGATGCCCATGGTCTACCAGTACGCGGTGAACATCATGGAGACCATTCGGCAACCGCTGTTGGTCTTGGGGTGGGATTTGACCGTCGAAGCGATGAACCGCGCCTTTTGCGAGACGTTCCAGCTTTCGTCGGAGGAGATCATCGGACAGCGCATCTATGATTTGGGCGGAGGACAATGGGACATCCCCGCCTTGCGCGCCTTGATGGAGGGCATCTTTACTGACGAAGAGGTGTTGGAGGGGTATGAGCTACGGCACTGCTTTCCCAGAATCGGCCATCGCACCCTGATGCTCAATGTGCGGCGTCTGCGTCAGGCCCAAGGGCAGCGAGATCGCATCCTTCTGGCCATGGAGGACGTCACCGATCGCGTGATGAAAGAGCATGCGCTGGAGGATCTCAACGCGCGGCTGATCGAGGTCAACGAAGAGTTGAGGATGTTTGCCTACTCGGTATCACACGACCTGCGCGCGCCCTTGCGCAGCATCGACGGCTTTAGCCAGGCCTTGCTGGAGGATTTTGGCGATACGCTGGATCCCGCTGCCCAAAGCTATTTGGAACGCGTGCGCGCTGCGGTAGGGCGTATGGCGCTCTTGATCGATGGGCTTCTTCAGCTTTCACGGATCATCCATGCAGAGCCCCGGTTCCGTCTCACCGACCTGAGCGCCATGGCCCGAGGCATCGCCGTCTCTCTGGAAGAGAGGGAGCCCACGCGGCGGGTGATTTGGGACATTCAGAATGGGCTGAGTGCCACCGTCGATCGCACCCTGATGCGCACCGTGTTGGAGAACCTCCTGGGCAACGCGTACAAATTCTCGGTCCACCGTGATGTGGCCCATATCGCCTTTGGCGCCACGACCACCGAGGAGGGGGAGAGGGTCTATTTCGTCGGCGATGATGGCGCCGGCTTTTCCATGGCCTACGCCGACAAGCTGTTCGGCACCTTTCAGCGGTTGCATCGTCAGGACGAGTTCGAGGGCTCTGGCATCGGCCTGGCGACGGCGCAGCGCATCGTGCGGCTGCACGGAGGTCGCATCTGGGCCGAGGCGATCGAGGACAAGGGCGCGACCTTTTATTTTACCCTGGCGATAAATGAACGGAACGAATAGCGCTATCGGATCGTCCAAAGAGCAGTAGGTTCTTTTTCTTGGGGGGGAGAGAACATGGACAACAAGGATAACTGTATTCTATTGATTGAAGATAACCCGGATGACGTCGCACTGATTGAGCGCTCCTTGCGCCAGAGCAATATCAAAAACGAACTCGTCGTGTTGCGCGATGGGGCCGAGGCCCTCGATTGGTTCATGTGCACCGGCGAGTGGGCCGATCGCGACCCCGATATAGACCCGGCGCTGATCCTGCTGGATATTCGCCTGCCCCGCATCGACGGCCTGGAGGTGCTACGGCGTCTGCGTGAGGACGAGAGCTGGTCCACAGCGCCCATTGTCATCCTCACCTCGTCGCAAGAAGAAGAGGACCTCTTTCGCAGCTATGAGCTGGGCGCCAACAGCTATGTGCGCAAGCCGATCAACTTTGCCGAATTTAGCGAGGCCGTGCGTGAGGTGGGCGTCTACTGGTTGCTCATCAATGAGCGGGCGCCGCGCCGAAGGAGAGGGTGAATGCCATCACAAAATGCCCGTCCTCTGCAGGTGCTCCTTGTCGAGGATTCGGAAGACGACGTGGAGTTGCTCGTGCGCGAGCTTCGCCAAGGCGGCTTGGAACCCAGCTATAAACAGGTGGATTCGGCGGAGGCAATGAGCCAAGCTCTGGCTGAACAGCACTGGGATGCGGTCATCTCCGACTATGTTCTGCCTGGCTTTGGCGCCGTGGAAGCCTTTGATATCGCCAAAGAGCATGACAGCGATATGCCCTTTATCATCGTCTCTGGGAAGGTGGCCGACGAGATCATCGTCGAGCTGGTGCGCGCCGGCGCCCACGACTATGTGACCAAGGACAAGCTGGTGCGCCTGGCGCCGGCGCTGATGCGCGAATTGGAAGAGGCCGCGGTGCGCCGCGAGCGCCGCGAGATCGATGCCGCTCTGCGCCGCGCCTATAACGAGTTGGACGTGCGGGTGCGTGAGCGCACCGCCGAGCTGGCCGAGACCAACGCCACGTTGCAGGTCGAGATCGCCCAGGGTGAGCGACAACGGCTGCAACTGGCGCAGCAGGTGGAAGAGCTGGCCACGCTGTATGAGGTGTCGCAGGTCATCTTGGCCACCACAGGTGCCGAGGAGATCGCTCACCGGGTGTGCGAGATGATCGTCGAGCGTTTTGGGCTGCGCTTGGCCTGTGTGGGTTCGATCCATGACACCCAAGACGCCGAGGCCAAGAAAATGTTGATGCCGGTGGCATCGGTCGGCTTTGGCAGCGATTGGGTAAGAGATCTCTCCATAGATCCTCAGGAGAGCCCATCTCGGAATCCCATGCTTCGCGCCATCCGTTCCCGCCATCCGGTGGTCATCAACCAGATCGCCGCTGACGCAACCATGGACGAGTCCTATCGGGAGACAGCCCTTGAGCGCGGCTACCGCTCCCTCGTCGTCCTGCCCATGGTGTTGAACGACCACGCCGACGGCGTGCTGGTGGCCTATGCCAGCATCGAGGACGCCTTTGGCAAGAGGCGAACCCAGACGCTCCAATCGGTGACCAACCTGATGCGGCTGGCGATGTTCAAGGCAGAGCTGCTCAAGCGGGTCGAGGACCACGCCGAGATGCTGGAGCAGGAGGTGCGCGCGCAAACTCGCGAGCTGCGCAGGAGCGCGGCGCGTTGGCGGGCGATCTTTGAGGAGGCCTCCGTCGGCATCGCCCTTTTGGACGATCAAGGGCAGATCCTGAGCGCCAACCCGGCCCTGGCGGCCATGATGGACAAGACCCACGAGCGGCTTCCGCGCTATCTCGATGACTTTGTGGAGCTGGGGGATGATGTTCGTGATGTCCAGTCTTTTGCGGACGTGCTCAAGCAAAAGGAACTGCCCTATCGCGCCGAGGCCACCGTCGTCGGCGGACAAGATCGTTGGTTCCGCGTGAGCCTCTCGTCTCTGGGCAGCATAGACGATGAGGAAAAGCTGTATCTGGCCTTGATCCAGGACATCACCGAGGAGCGCGCGGCCACCGAGTCGCGGCTGCGCCTGGAGCGGATGGCCGCCACCGGGCGTCTGGTGGCCATCCTGGCTCACGAGATCAATAACCCTCTGCAAGGCGTCATCGGCTGTTTGGGGCTGGCTGACGAGGTGCTCGCCGAGGGAGACGATGTCAGCAACTATCTCAAGATCGCCAACGAAGAGGCCTTGCGCATTGTGCGGCTCGTCACCAGCCTGCGAGAGCTTTACCATCAGCAGGATGAGCAGCGCGAGGTGGTCGATCTACAGGCGCTGATACAGCGCGCCCTTGACCCGCTTGAGCCACAGCTCAACGCCGCTCGCATCGGGGTCCAGATCACCGCCGACGGCGAGGAGCTGAAGGTGCTGACGCTACCCGATCATATCCGGCAGGTCTTTACGAATCTGTCTCTCAACGCCGTGGATGCCATGCCCGAGGGAGGCCAACTCTTGGTCCATCTCTCTCCGACCGTAGCGCCCAACGGCGTCAAGGTCTCGCTCTCTGATACAGGAGACGGCATCTCCCCCGAGGTGATGCGCCAGCTTTTTGATCCCTTTGTCACCACCAAAATGAACGGCACCGGGCTGGGGCTCTATACCTGCCGCACGATCCTCGACCAGCACGGGGGCTGGATCGACCTCCAAAGCGAGGAGGGAAAGGGCACAACGGTGACGGTCTGGCTGCCCCAGGCGTAGCCTCGGGCTCTCTTGACGAGGGAAGCGTGGTCGTCAGTCGGGTTTGGACAGAAACGCCGACCCAGAGTATACTTTGTGCATTATTGCACAAAGTTGAAAGGGTGAGGCCGAGATGAACGCTTGGGTCCTGTCCACAAATCCGGCGCGATGCCGTGACTGTTACCGTTGCGTGCGGACCTGCCCGGTAAAGGCGGTGCGTATCGAGGGCGGCCAGGCGCAGATCGTCCCCGAGCTGTGCATCGCCTGCGCCAGTTGTCTGCGCGTGTGCCCGCAGGGCGCCAAGCTGGTCCGCGACGACCGCGACCTGGTGCGGCAGGCCATCCGCGATGGCAAGCGGGTCATCGCCAGCGTGGCCCCCTCGGCGCCGGCCTTTTTCGGCATCGAGCTGTTCA
>SKLG01000245.1 GCA_007123335.1 Anaerolineae bacterium
GTCTGCGCGTCACGCGTCTGAGCGTCACGCGTCTGAGCGTCATGCGCAGGGGCCGACCGTACTCTCGCTGGAGCTGTTGGAGGCGGCACGCCCCTTTTTGCTGGGTGCCTTGCAGCGCGACTGGCCCGGCCCGGTGCTTGTGGTGACCGGCAAGCCCGAGGATGCCCGTTACCTGGCTGACGAAGCGGGCATATGGTCGGGCGAGCTCGACAGTGGCGCATCTGGCGAGTCCTCCATCCGCGTCTTTCAGGCGCCGGATACCATCTTTTACGATCGCAGCGCGTGGGATCGTGAGACGGCGCATGCGCGCGTGAGTGTGTTGGCCCAACTGGTTGCTTTGCAAGCGGAGGACGCCCAGAGTGGGCGCGGCCTCTTGATCACCTCCTCGATCTGGGCGCTGATGGCCAAGAGCATCTCCCCCACAGCCTTTCGCCGGGCGAAGCGTGCGCTCCGGTCACCCCTTTCTGTGGGCGATATGCTCCCTCTCTACAGTCTGTTGGAGAGCTTGGTGAGAGCGGGCTATGAGGCGGCGACGGTGGTCGAGCGCCCGGGCACCTTTGGGCATCGTGGCAGCCTTGTGGATATCTATCCTCCCCATCGCAGCGAACCCGTGCGCATCGATTGGTTCGGCGACGAGATCGATTCCATACGCACCTTTGATCCCGGCACCCAGCGTTCCATGGAGCACCTGCACAGCGTGGATCTGGTGCCGGCCAGTGAGGCGCTGCCCGAGTGGGGGCAGGCCGCGGCCGAGGCGTTGGAGCGTCTTGATCTGGCGGCCTGCAATAGTGCCACGCGACAACGGATGTTGGAGGAGCGCGCCAAGCTGGCCGAGGGCGCCTTTTTTGAGGGCATCGAATATTACATGCCCTACCTCTATCCCCGGCCATCGACCCTCCTTGATGCGTTGCCCCCCAATGCGCTGCTCCTCGTCGATGACCTGGTCGCTTTGGAGACAGCGGCGTTGGGTATGGAGAATCAGGCGCTGCGGCTGCGCAGCGAGATGATCGAGGACGGCCAGTTGCCGCCCAACTTTGCCGTGCCCTATTTCACCTGGGGGGAACTCAAGACGCGGCTGGAGGCCAAGGGCGCCATCAGCATGGGCTATGGGCTGGATCAGGCCCCAGGACCTTTTGCCGAGAGCTTTATCGCCGCGCCCAAGTATGGTGGACATCTGGATCAGGCTCTGGCCGATGTAGCCGAACTCCAGACCGATGGGCAGCGCGTGGTTATGGTGACGCGTCAGGCCGAGCGGCTGGCCGACCTGTTGCGTGATAAGCATATCTATGTAACGCCTAGTGATGATGTGACCGAGATGCCAGAGCCGGGCAGCGTGTCTTTGGTGGATGGCATTCTGGCCGAGGGCTGGGCTGCGCCAACGGACCAGATCGTACTCTTGACCGACGCCGAGATCTTTGGTTGGCTGCGCATGCGTCGCCGACGCCCGCCCAAGCGCCGCCGGCTGGCTCCAGAGAGCGTCTTCTCGCAGCTCACGCCGGGCGATTACGTCGTGCACGTCGAATACGGCATTGGCCGCTATCACGGCATGACCCGCAAGCGGCTTGGCGAGCTGGAGCGCGATTATCTGGAGATCGAGTACGCCGCCGGAGATCGGCTCTATGTGCCGATCCATCAGGCCGATCGCGTCAGCCGTTATCTCGGAGCTGCGGCCGATGGCACGGTGGAGCGTGAGCCGCACATGCATCGCCTGGGGGGCACCGAGTGGATCGCGGTGCGCGCCCGTGCTGAAAAGGCGGTGCGCGACATTGCTCTGGACCTGCTGGAGCTATACGCCGCGCGCGAGGTGGCGCCAGGCCACGCTTTTGCCTCCGATACCGAGTGGCAGCGCGAACTTGAGGCCTCCTTCCCCTATCAAGAGACCGAGGACCAGCTTCAGGCTTTGGCCGAGATCAAGCGCGATATGGAGTCCGCCAAACCGATGGACCGCCTGATTTGCGGTGATGTGGGCTATGGCAAGACCGAGGTGGCCCTGCGAGCGGCATTCAAGGCGGTGATGGATGGCAAGCAGGTGGCGGTGCTGGTGCCCACCACGGTGTTGGCGCAGCAGCACTTTTACACCTTCCGCCGACGCCTGCGCGCCTTTCCGGTGGCCGTAGAGATGCTCTCCCGGTTTGTGCCGCCGCAGGAGCAGGACCGCATCCTCAGTGACCTGAGCGCTGGGCGGGTGGATATCGTCATCGGCACCCACCGATTGCTCTCCAACGACGTGACGTTTCGCGATCTGGGCCTGATCATCATCGATGAGGAGCAACGCTTTGGCGTGAGCCACAAGGAGCACCTCAAGCAGTTGCGCCGCGAGGTGGATGTGCTCACGCTGACGGCCACGCCCATTCCGCGCACCCTCTATATGGCCCTTGGCGGCATCCGCGACATGAGCGTCATCGATACGCCGCCCGAGGACCGGCTGGGCATCCGCACCTTTGTCAGCGAGTTTGACGAGAGCCTGGTGCGCAAGGCCATCCTCCGCGAGCTGGATCGCGGCGGCCAGGTTTATGTGGTGCACAATCGGGTCTATGATATTGAGGAGATGGCGGCGCGGCTGGCGCGCATCGTGCCCGAGGCGAGTATCGTCGTCGGTCACGGCCAGATGGGCGAGGGAGAGCTGGCTCAGGTGATGCTGGGCTTTGCCCAGGGGGAATATGATGTGCTGCTGTGCACCACCATCATCGAGAGCGGCCTGGACATCCCCAACGTGAATACCATCATCATCGATCGCGCCGACACCTTTGGCCTGGCGCAGCTCTATCAGCTTCGTGGGCGCGTGGGCAGAGGGATCAACCGCGCCAGGGCCTATCTCCTCTACAAGCCGCCGCTGAGCGATGTGGCGCGCAAGCGGCTGGAGACCATTCGCGAGGCGTCCGAGTTGGGTGCCGGGTTCCGCATCGCCATGCGCGATATGGAGATTCGCGGCGCCGGCGAGATCTTGGGGCCGGAACAGAGCGGACATATCGTCGCCGTCGGCTTTGACCTGTATATGCGTCTCTTGCAGCAGGCGGTGGACGAGCTGCGCGAGTCCAGTGGCGAGCCGATCAACGCCATCCGCCGCGCCCAGCACACCACAACCATGGCCGCGCTACAGGCTGAGCTTGGCCCAAGTGTCGATCTTCCGGTGAGCGCCTATATCCCCGAGACGTGGATCTCGGACGAGTCGCTGCGCCTGCGCCTGTATCGCCGCCTGGCGCGGGTGGAGCGTGAAGACGAGATCGACGGAATCATCCAGGAATTGAAGGATCGCTTTGGCGAGTTGCCGGACCCGGTGCAGGGCCTGCTCTATGTGTTGCGCGTGCGGGTGGTGGGCGCCGAGACAGGGGTCACCGCCATCAGTAACAATCCCAAGCAGATCGTCGTGGCGCTGCCGCTGCCACTGCATCCCGATGCGGCGGCGCAGATCGAGCGCCGACACCATAGGGTCACGGCGCGAGGCACCCGGATATGGCTATCTCTGACCGATAGCTGGCAGGCCCGATTGCTCGATGTGCTGCGCACCCTGGCGCAGACAGAGCTTGTGCCAGCCCAGGCGGTTGGCGATTGATATCAGGAAAATGTCAGAGACGGACCCTGTTTCAAGTAATATAACCGCATTCGGTGTATGATGAGCATGGATCGATGCCTTCACGATGATGAACAGATGCATGGACCCAAAAAGACAATATGCCCTTGCATCTGGTCTTTCGCCAAGTTAGACCTCCTACGTTCTCAAATGCGGCACGCACTTGGGGGCGAGGCTGTGTTATGCTATAATACTTGTAGTGCTGGATTGTCGCTTCGGCACGCAGTTGTTCGTCGAGGAAAAGCATAAACTTGGCGAACCATTCGTTGATGGATCACTTTGCGTGATACTCACCTTGCTGTAATCTCCTCTCATGCTCGTCCTTCTTGACCAACCGCAGGCGCCAAATTGACGAACCGGGCATATACGCTTCTTCACTCCGCAGTTCAATTCTCTGCATTCCTATGCTGCAAGTGCCTGAAGAGTGGAAAATGGACGTGCTGACTGTTAAGAAGCGGGTATCTTTTATATTCATGCTGTTATACTTTCTATGACAGCTGATGATATCGAGTATTGGAGGGGTGATTATGGCGAAATTTCGACCAAGAATCCCCAGTGTTAATATCCACCTGGCTATTGCTATGTTCTTGCTTATAGCTATAGGTTTCTTTGGATTCAGTGGATGTGACAATGGATCTACCATTGATCTAGAAGGAGCAACAAGAACAGCAGAACAGGAGCAGCAGCAAACGAGTCCGGATACTCCTGAGGCTACTCATACCCTCACGGCGACTGTTACCCCCTCACCGACAGAGATGTCAAGTCCGACGGCTACAGCCACGCTCACCTCTACGCCTACACTGACACCTACGCTTGTGCCTACATCTACGCCCGCTCCCACCTCCACGCCTACTCCGACATTCACACCTGCCCCCACAGAGACCTTGACACCAGATCCAACCGTCAGCTACCTTCTGCCCGATCTCCAGGTCCTACCGCCCAGCGTTCTCTACATCGAGGTTGATTCTGCAACGGGCGTCAGAGAGCTTCGTTTCGATACCACAGTGATAAACATGGGCGAGGGGCCGTTGATCCTGCAAGGGGTTCCAGATGAGGAGGGCGACAGGACTCTGGTGGTGCAACACCTGGACAGAGAGGATGGGGGGCGCGATCAGGTAGAGGTGGGCCATTTCGTCTATCATCCTGGCCATGAGCATTGGCATTTTGAATCTTTTAGCGAAATGCAGATGTATTCCTTGAGCGAGGACCAGTCTTTGGGCGAAATGCTGGCCACTAGTGAAAAGATTACGTCATGCGTCCTTGATATGAATCGCTTGCCATCACCACCGCCAAACAGCCCTTCAGATCCCTTCTTCTCCGAATGCGGACAAGAGTTTCAGGGGCTATCTGTCGGCTGGGCGGATACCTACGCTGCTACATTGGATGGGCAGGAACTAGATATCACTGATATTCCTGATGGTCGTTATGCCTTGCAGCTATTGGTCAATCCTGACGAGTTGTTTATAGAATCAAACTATGACAATAACTCGGCTATTGTCCTCGTCGAGATCGATGGGACAACGGTCATCCGTATCTCTGATTGAGATTCCGGCATCGTATCGGGTTGGTATCTCAAGGGTCCTGGCGCGCCAGGACCCTTGAGATGGGGACATGTACGAAGCTATTGCATAAAGCGGGCGATGATGGCCTCATCGCTGTCTGGCGAGAGAGCGATGGGTATTACCTGATCCATCGAGTCGACAAAGACAAAGTTGACTCGCTTGCGCAGTCGCGGTGGCACCTCAGAGAGATCGCGGCGATTGCGCTTGGGCAGCAGCATAGTGGTTAGCCCGGCGCGCTGCACGGCCAGCGCCTTTTCGCGCAGGCCGCCGATGGGCAACACCCGACCGCGCAGGGTGATCTCGCCGGTCATGGCCACATGGTGATGCACGGCGCGGCCGGTGAGCGCCGAGATCAAAGCCGTGGCGATGGTCACGCCGGCCGATGGCCCATCCTTGGGCACGGCGCCCTCGGGCACGTGAATGTGAATGTCGATCTTGTCGAAATCGAGATCACCAAAGCCCAGCTCCTCGGCGCGAGAGCGGGCGTAGCTCAGCGCTGCCTGCGCCGACTCTTGCATGATCTCCCCAAGTTGTCCGGTGAGCGTCACTTGCCCCTTGCCGGGCAGGATGCTCACCTCAATGGACAAGGTCTCGCCGCCAGCTTCGGTCCAGGCCAGGCCGGTGGCCAAACCCACTTGATCGGTCGTTTCCATCTCGTCGCTGGAGAAGCGCGGCACCCCCAGGTATTTGAACAACGATTGCTTGCCGATCTGTTTGGGGGCCGGCTTGCCTTCGGCGACGCGCCGTGCCACCTTGCGACAGATGTTGGCAACCTCGCGATCCAGATTCCGCACCCCTGCCTCGTTGGTATACTCGCGGATCAGCGTCAACAGCGCGCCCTCGGAAAAGCGCAGCGTCGTGAGCCCATTCTGTTCGATCTGTCTCGGGATCAAGAAACGGCGGGCGATATGGAGCTTTTCATCCTCCATGTATCCTGGGAACTCGATCACCTCCATGCGGTCCAACAACGCCGGCGGGATGGGATCGAGCAGGTTGGCGGTGGTGATGAACATGACCTTGGAGAGATCAAAGTCGACCTCCAGATAATGGTCGGAGAAGGCATGATTCTGCTCCGGGTCGAGAACCTCGAGCAACGCGGCCGCCGGATCGCCGCGAAAATCCATGCCCAGCTTGTCGATCTCGTCGAGCATGAACACCGGATTGCGCGTCCCGGCGCGGCGCATGGTCTGGATGATGCGCCCAGGCATGGCGCCGACGTAGGTGCGGCGATGGCCACGGATCTCGGCTTCGTCACGTACGCCGCCCAGGCTGACGCGCACAAAAGCGCGCCCCAGCGCCTCGGCGATAGAGCGGCCCAGCGAGGTCTTGCCGGTGCCCGGTGGTCCCACAAAGCAGAGGATTGGGTTCTTCATCTTGTCCGCCGCCAGGCTATGGACGGCGATGTGCTCCAGGACGCGTTCCTTGGCCTTGGGCAACCCATAGTGGGTCTCTTCCAGGATGCGCTCGGCTCTTTGGATATCCAGGTCATCATCCGACAAGATATTCCAGGGCAGGGCCAGCAGCCAGTCAAGATAAGTACGGATGACGCCCATCTCCGGGGCCGCTGCCGGGATGCTGTTGAGCCTCGCCAGCTCCTTCTCGGCCTGCTCTCGCACCGCATCTGGCAGGTCAGCCGCATCCAATTGGGCGCGTAGCTCGTTCAGCTCCTGCTGATGGGGGTCAGCCTCCCCCAGCTCACTCTGGATGACCCGCATCTGCTCGCGCAAAAAATATTCGCGCTGATTGTGATCTATTTCCTCCTGGATCTGAGACTGGATGCGGTTCTCCAACTCGAGTACGTCCAGTTCAGCGGCGAGCATGACGCTGACCTGCTGCAAGCGGCGGGTGCAGTCCTCAATCTCCAGCAGCTCCTGACGCTCCTGGACGCTGACGGTAAGCACCGAGGCAACCAGATCGGCGAGCAGCCCGGGTCCCTCGGCGTTCATCGCCGCCAGATAGGCATCCTCCGGGATGTTGCGACTGAGCTGGACGATCTTTTCAAAGAGGGCCAACACGGCTCGCATCAGCGCCTCGGTGGTCAGATCCATCTCACAGTGCTCGGCCAGCGGTACAGTCTCGGCGGCGATATAGGGTTGCGTCTGGGTGTAATGAATCACCTGCACCCGATGCTGCCCCTGCACCCAGATGCTGATGGTGCCGTCGGGCATACGCAGCCGCCGCCCGATAATCACCTCGGTGCCGGTGGTATAAAGATCCTCGACGTCTGGATCCTGAATCTCGTCATCACGCTGGGCGACAACAATGATGCGTTGATCACGCGCCATGGCGGCCTCGACGGCCAAAATGGAGCGTTCACGCCCCACCAAAAGAGGCGCCATCATGTGCGGGTAGACCACGGTATCGCGCAGTGGCACCACCGGCAGCTCGTCGTTATCGTACTCATCGCTGGGGGGCTCAAACCCCTCCGCCAGCCAATTGTCAAACTCGTCGATATCACCGAATAACTGGTTTGCCATTCAGCTCTCGCGCCTCCGTCTCGATTGCGCTGTATGGATAGCTACACTGTTCAGGACCACAGAAACCGAACGTAATCGGGTCCCAAAATAAGGGGGGATTCTATAAACATAATCACATTGTCTCTGTGAGTAGAGCACATGGTACACCATTCCGCCTGGGGCACAAAAAGAGAGCATGCGGCTATCTCCCGGCGGTATGGCTCCTTTTTCAGCTTGACAGGACGGCACACTCCGCTATAGTCAAGTAACCTGATTGGGACACGGCGCTATTTGGTAGGAGGCTTAATGCGGCTTCGACAACGACTTTGGAACCCTTATGTGTTGGTGTTCCTGTCTAGCGGTTCTATCATGACCATCGAGTTGGTGGCTAGCCGGCTCGCTGCCCCGCGACTCGGAGTATCGCTCTATACATGGACATCGATTATCGGCATCGTCTTGGCCGGTATCTCGGTGGGTAACTATGTGGGGGGGAGGCTGTCCGATCGATGGGCGTCTTTGCCCTTCTTGGGGCTGCTTCTGGCCCTTGCCTCGTTGGGAACCTTGAGCATTCTGTATCTGACGGATCTGTTTCACCGCGTGCCGATCACCCATTCATGGCCGGTGATGTTGCAGATCGTGGGCTATGTTGCCGCCGTCTATTTTGTGCCTGGCGCCATTCTGGGCTGTGTGTCGCCCACCGTTGTCAAGCTGAGCCTCGACGACCTTAACCGCGCGGGCACTACGGTGGGCAAGATTTACGCCTGGTCGACGGCGGGCAGCATCGCCGGAACCTTTGCCACCGGCTTCTGGTTCATCTCCTGGTTCGGCACGCGGACCATCATCACCATCGTGGCCGCCCTGCTGATGATTCTGGCGCTATGGTTCGTCACCGTGGGAGGCTGGCGTAAGGCGTTGTTTCGGGCGGCAGTGTTGCTGACGCTCTTTGCCGTGGGCTGGTGGTTCCTGCAAACAAACGGCGCGCTGGCCAGTGAGTGTCTGCAAGAATCCAAGTACTTTTGCATCAAGGTTCACGACGAACAGGTGGAGGGGCGCGAGGTGCGCTCTCTGGTGTTGGATAGGTTGGTGCACAGCTACACCGATATTGATGATCCCACCTATCTGCAGTATGGCTATGAGCGTACCTATGCCGAGGTGATCGAGCCGCTGGTGCAGGCCAATCCTACGCCCGATGTCTTTTTCATCGGTGGCGGCGGCTATACCTTCCCCCGTTACCTAGAGGAGACTCTTCCTGCCAGCCGACTCGTGGTAGCCGAGATCGACCCGGCGGTGATCGAGGTGGCTTATACACATATGGGTTTGGATCGGGATACGCGCATCGAGAGTTGGGCCATGGACGCGCGCGCTTATATGGCCTGGCACGGCCAACCGAATTCTTTTGATATTATTTTTGGCGATGCATTTAATGACTACTCGGTTCCATTTCATCTGACAACGCTCGAGTTTGCGCAGCTCCTGGACCATCTGTTGCGTGAGGATGGCATGTATCTGGCGAACATCATTGATGGTGGCCGCCACGGTCATTTCCTGCGCGCGTTTGTGCGCACCCTACAGCAGGTGTTTCCTCATGTGTACGTCATTCCCAACCAGCGGGTTGGCTGGGAGAACTCGACCCGTTCGACCTTTGTGGTAGTGGCTAGCAGACAAACACTGGATCTGCATAGCCTGGATATGGAGCATCAACCGCTGACGCCGGAGGATCTGGCGGCGTATCTGGCCCAAGAACCGCCCTTGATCCTCACCGACGACTTTGTGCCGGTGGACAACCTTTTGCTGCCGGTATTCAGGGATTCGGCCTGAGCGAACGGATCCGGCGCTATAGGACAAAGTAGGGGCGACCGTGGATAGCATCTATCTGTTGCGTCGCGTACCACTCTTTCAGAATCTGTCGGCAGACTATCTGTCGCGCATTGCCCAGCTCGCTGAGTGGCATGAAGCTGCGCCGGGTACGCGGCTCACCTATCAGGCCGGATTGGGGGCTGCACTCTTTATCATCGAAGAGGGTGAGTGTGTCATTCGCCGAGTCGATGAGCGGGGGATGCAGCGGCCGGTGGGCATGCTTGGTCCCGGCGACTCTTTTGGCGTGGCCTCGCTCTTTTTGGGCGAGCGACGCGACGCGACGGTGATCGCCCTGACCGAGGTGCACTACTGGACGATACACCGCGACGACTTTCAGGAACTTTTGGCTGATGAGCCGCAGTTGGAACGTCAGCTCAACATCCCCCCCGATATCCGCGAGCGCCTTCGTGCACCACGCTTTCCTTGGCTAGAAGCCGGCGAGACCGTGGTCTACTATACCCACCGGCATTGGATCTTTTTCGCGCGTGCTATTGGACTTGCCACGCTTCTCATGGGCGCCTACCTCGCTATTCTTTCGTTCTTGGCAAGATATGTTGCTTTTCCATGGTTACCGCTGTTCTTGCCGGCAAGTATCATCTATGGTATCTTTTTACTATGGCACTGGATCGACTGGCGCAACGACTATTTCGCCGTGACGACATACCGCTTTACCCATCGCGAACGGGTGGCCCTGATATACGAGTCGCGGCGCGAAGCGCCCTTGGACCGAGTGCAGAATATCCACATTCAGCGCTTTCTGCTTGGGCGATTGCTGGGCTACGGCGATCTAACCATTCAGACAGCCGCCGACGTGGGGCGTATTCACTTTCACACGGTGCCCAAGCCTGAGGTGATGCGCGAGGCGATCTGGGCCGAGATTAACCGAGCCCAGTCGATGCGCCAGGCCATCGAGCGCTACCGGATCCACGAGGCGTTGGTGTCGCACCTGAACATGGAGGCCCAAGTCCCACCGCTCGAGATCGCCCCCGGCGAGGACGCACCCCCGGGCCTGACCGAGATTCCGGCGGCGCCCATGGTTACACCGGGCTTGTTCAGCCGCTCATTAATGTGGTTAGCGCAGACCGGGCTTATTCCTCCATCGCGGATCGAGCTACAGGGCCAGGTGATCTGGCGCAAGCATTGGCTGTTTCTCTTCATCCATACGTTACCTCCGCTGCTCATGGTCCTATTCTTTGGTACATTAACGTTACTAGGTTTTTGGGGTGAGCCGGGGCTCTTTGTGCAGTGGATACCTTATTATGTGCCGATAGCCCTTTTGTTGACAATCATCGGCATGGGCTGGATGTGGTGGGAGTTTATTGACTGGGGGAATGATCAATACATTCTCACCGAGGAGCGTATCATCGACATTGAGCGTCGGCCACTCTTTTTCAGCGAGCACCGCCGCGACGCCAGCCTCGGCATGATCCAGAATGTCAGTCTCCACATGCCTAACTTTATTGCGGCGGTGTTCAATTATGGCAACGTATTGGTGCAGACCGCCGGCGCCGGAGAGTTCACCTTTGACCGGGTGGGCAATCCGCGAGCGGTACAGGCCGAGATCTTTCAACGCATGCAGGCCTATCGCGAGGCGCAACTGGAACGCGAAGCCAGTCGACGTCGGGCCGAGCTGGCCGAGTGGTTCAGCGTATATACAGAGCTTGTGCGCCCCGTGGAGTCGCCTGTAGAAGGTGAGGGGGAGGAGCAGTCGGAACAGGACGGAGGAGAGATACGGTAGGGTCGAAGGACCTTTGTAGGGAAACAGTGGTCTGAGGGATCTGTATCCGACTCTACTCTCGGCGGATTTGCATTGTGCTTTTCCTATACAGGAGGGCTCATGAACAGCGAGATCGATCTCACCGGCCTTGTCGATGTCCACGTCCACACCTCGCCCGACACCCGCCCGCGCTACGCCGATGATATTCAGGTTGCCAGGGAGGCGGCTCAGGCGGGTATGCGCGGGGTGATGGTTAAATCCCATTGGACCCTCACCGCCGACCGCGCCGCCATCGCCGAGGGGGTCATCCGCGCCGAGGGCCATACCAACACCCGCGTCATTGGCGGAGTGGCTCTCAATGCCGCGCTGGGCTGGCTCAACCCTTACGCCGTCGAGGCCGCTCTCGCCATGGGCGCCCGCGAGGTCTGGATGCCGACATTGGATCTGGCTGGCCCCCTCCAAACGCGCTGGCCCGGTGGTCCGGTGATCTGGGATGAAGCGGGAGCCATCAAGCAGACGGTGCACGATATCCTGGATCTGGTTCTCGACGCCGATGTGACCCTGGGCACCGGTCACCTTCCTCCCCAAGAGGCAGCCGCCTTGGTGCAGCTCGCCAAGGAGCGGGGCCTGCTCAAGATTCTCGTCACCCATCCCGAAGCGCGCTTTTTGCGCATGTCGATCGATGCCCAGCAAGAGATCGCTGGCGAGGGGGTCTTTTTCGAGCACTGTTACAACGATGTCGTGCCGGTGGATGGCAGCGAGGGCATCGCGCTAGAAGAGATCGCACAGGCGGTACGGCGAACCGGTGTCGAGAGCAACGTCCTATCTTCCGATTATGGGCAGGCCGGACATCCGCCGCCGGTGGAGGGGCTGCGGGAATACCTGGGGCGGATGATGGCGCTGGGCTTTTCCTGGGCAGAGATCCAACGCATGGCCGGCGAGAACCCCGCCTATTTGATGGGCATATAAGCTCATATGGCTGGGCTGGAGAGGTGAGGTTCTCTGTCTATGGGCGCCCATTCGGCGGGGGCCTGTGCTCGGCAGCGCCGGCGATGTCCTGCAGAAAGGCGAGCACCATCGGCGCGACCACCTCAGCGCAATAGTAAGCGGCATAGTGATCCAAGCCCGCCAGCGGCCGCCAGTGTATGGCGGGATGTTGTTTGGCAAAGCGCCGCGCCTGTGGGTAAAAGATGACGTCCTCGGTACCCACGTAATAAAGCGCTGGCGCGGGTATATGGGTAGCAGTTCTCTCCCCGGATGTCTCGGCACGGGCGGATACGTATAGCGCCTGCAGATAGGCGATCATCGACTGTAAATCGTTGGCCATAAAGCGCGTTCGCTGTGCTTCGCTCCAGGCCGGGCCGAAACCGGCAGCCATATGCCCTTCGATAGTCGCCAGACCGCGCCGCCAGGTGGCGATGCGCCGCTGTATACCCTCGGGGTTCTGTGGGTAAGGGTGGATGCCGCCGATGATCAGCGAGCGCAGGCGCTCCGCGGCCTGATGCGCCAGGGCGAACCCCACTCGGCCGCCCATGGAGTACCCCCAGTAATGGGCGCTGTCCAGGCCCTCAACGTCCAACACGGCCAGCACGTCATCGGCCATCATGTCGAGGGCGTAGGCGTCAGGGTCCTCCGGTTTGTCGCTGTCGCCGTGTCCGCGAGCATCGAGAAGCAGCAGCCGATAGTGTGGCGCTAACCGCTCGACATAACCGAATTCGTGCCAATCGTGCAGCGAGCCGCAAAAGGCGTGGTAGAGCACCAACGGCGGGCCGTCGCCAACGACTTGATAGTGGATGCGCGCGTTGTGGCTCTGGGCGTGGGGCATGATCCTCTCCTTCCCGTACTGTGAACCGCAGAATAACGCGTGGCCGCCCATCGCGCAAATGCTCTGCGTCACCTGGGATGCGACATGCAAGGGTGGGTAGCGTACCGTATTGCGGTCCGCCCACGCGAGTCCCAATAGGAGGTCGCCATGGCCCGCGTTACGCAGCTTTCCACCAGCCCGAGGGTGCGCAAGGCCTTACTCTATGAATCGTTGCTTCTTTTTCCGATCACCCTCTACTACTTTACTCCCGATCTGATCGTTATGGCCGCGGGCGAGGGGATCCTCAGCGGCAGCGCCATCGTCTTTGGGCTGATGTTCCTCTCGGCTTTGGTGGTGGGACGCCTATAGGGGGAACCTTCCGAGCTCCTGGGCCGTTCTATAGATGAATCGGCTCAATGCTATCGCATCGAGCCGATTAAAACCTTATAAAATGGAAGGAGACTCGTGAAAAAGCGTTTTGTCCTGGCCCTAGCGATGGTTGTCATCATGCTCCTCGCAGCCTGCACGATGAACACCAACAACTCATTGGACAACACCACATGGTATCTGGTGAGTCTGGGCGATGAACCTGCTCTGTCCGATGTTAAAGTGACGCTCCAGTTTGAGAATGGCAGCGTGGGTGGCAAAGACGGTTGTAACTGGTACGGCGGCACGTATACGGTTAACGGCGATCAGTGGAACGTCGATGATGAGATCACCAGCACATTGATCCTATGCTCAGAGCCGATCATGGAGCAAGCCCAAGCCTACATGGCAGCCCTGAGAGGAGCCAGCCGATACCAGATTGAGGACCAGCAGTTAACCCTATTGGATGCGAATGGCACCATCCTGGCTACCTTTGCGGCGCAGAGCTAGGAGTTGGTCATTGTCCCGATCTCTGCTTTGGCGCGTTGACACCGGCCACGCTTGCGGCGAGAATGAGATGCCGGTGTGTGCACAGCGGTGCGCGCAGGCCCCGATGACGCTCCCACGGAGGCTCTCATGAAACAGCATCTCAATCTCGGCGCCGCCGCCATCGACCGCACAGCCCCTATCGTCGCCGGCTCGTGGGTCACCCTAACCTATACCTACACTGTGGGTCACCCCATCGACGACTCGGGAGCGTTGCGCATCGTCTTTCGCTCGGTGGGCGATTTCGGCACACCCCAGTTCACCGATCCCGCGGTGCCCAACTATGTGCGCGTCGAAACGGATGGCGATTGCCTCCTGGCGTCCCGTTGGGATCCTCGTGGCAACCCACGTCCCTGGTGGCTCACCCTGCAGATTGATGTACGCGGCGGCTTTCTCGACCGTGACCAGCAGATTGTCGTCGTCTTTGGCGACCGTTCCGGCGGTTCGCCGGGCTGGCGGGCGCAGACCTTTTGCGAGCGCACCTTTGAGTTCAAGACGCTGGTCGATCCCATCGCCACCTGCCTCTTTAAGGAGTTGCCCCATTCGCCGACCATCGAGATCGTGCCCGGTCCGCCAACTCACGCCGTGTGCGTGGCTCCCTCACAGGCGATGGTGGAACAGCCCTTTGCCTACTGGCTCAAGCTGGAGGATCGCTGGGGTAATCCGATCAGCCCTCTGCGAGAGCTTGAGCATGCGGGTCTGCCAACCGCAGGTGTGCACACGGTGTGTGCCGTCGATGCCGAGACCGGCCTAGAGGCGGAGAGCAACCCCATCGCCGTCGTCGCCCAGCCACCGGCCCATGGCTGCTACTGGGCCGATCTCCACGGCCAGTCGGAGGAGACCGTCGGCACCAACTCGATCGACGACTATTTCTCCTTCGCCCGCGACATGGCCCTCATCGATATAGTGGGGCACCAAGGCAACGACATGCAGATCAGCGATGGCATGTGGCGACGGTTCCAGGGTGCCACGGCGCGCCATAATCAGCCGGGGCGCTTTGTCAGTCTGCCGGGCTATGAATGGAGCGGCAATACGCCCTTGGGCGGCGACCGCAACGTCTACTATGAGGCCGAGGGCGGACCGCTGGTGCACAGCAGCACCGATCTGCTGCCCGACCAGGAGACGCAGTATCCCATCGCCTATACCGCCGATGAGCTATTCGCCGTCCTGCGCCAACAGGAGGATCCTCAATCGCTGATCATCGCCCATGTCGGCGGCCGTTACGCCGACATGGGCATGCACGACGATGCTGTCGAGGTGGCGGTAGAGATTCACTCCGCCTGGGGCACCTTTGAGTGGCTGCTAGAGGATGCCCTGCAGCGCGGCCATCGCGTGGGTGTGGTGGCCAACTCGGATGGGCACAAAGGCCGCCCCGGCGCCTCGTATCCCGGCGCCAGCACCTTTGGCTCGCTGGGTGGGCTCACTTGTCTGTTCGCTCCGGCTCTCGACCGCCAGAGTGTGGTTGCCGCTCTGCGTGCCCGCCGCTGCTATGCCACCACCGGGCACCGCCCGCTCCTCGCTGTGACTTTGGCCCTCCCTGACGGCTCAACGGCGATGATGGGCGATGTCGTGCCCTGGAACGGGGGCGACGTGGAGCTGCGAGTGCGCGTCGTGGGCACGGGGCCGCTCCAATCGGTCTGGCTGCGTAAGGGGCTGCGCAACCTGTCGGTGTGGCGTCCGCATGACGATGCGGGGGAGCAACGCAACGTCAGGCGCGTCAAGGTCACCTGGGGCGGCGCCGAGCGCCGCGGCCGGGCGCGCATGGCCATCTGGGACGGCTCGCTGCGCGTTGAAGAAAACGCCATCGTCGCCGTGCAGCCGATCCATGCCTGGAATCCCGAGCGGCCCATCGAGCAACTCCAGCCCGATCTGCTCACCTGGCGCTCGATCACCACCGGGGGCGTCTGTGGGGCGATCCTCACCCTGGCCGAGCCCGATGTTGGCGCCCTACATCTTCAGACCCGCCAGGGCGAGCTGCGCTGCGCCATCGCCGAGCTTGCCGTCGAGCCAGTGGCCGTGGAGCTGGGTGGCGTAGGTAAGCGCATCGAGGCGGCGCGCCTGCCAGCCAACGGCGGGCCTCGCGAGGTGGCGCTGGCGTTGCCCCTGGCTGATCTCCAGGCCGGGGATAACCCCCTCTATGTGCGCGTCGACCAGGAGGATGGGCACATGGCCTGGAGCAGTCCCATCTACCTCGTCGGACGTTGGGCAAAGAGCGCCGCCACGCCCAGCGCCAAAGGCAGTATGGCCGCTGCCGGCAACGCCACCGCATAGCTGCCCAGCAGATCGCGGGCGATGCCCATGGGCATGGGGCCCAACGCCGAGCCAGCGATGCTGACAAAAGAGGCAATGCCGGTGATGGCGCCCAGGTGTTTGCGGCCAAAGTAGGTGGGCCAGACGACGCTGCTTACCGTGCGTTGCAAGCCGCTGGTTGTGCCGATGATAACACCATAGGCCAGGGCGCTACCCGCAGTGGCCAGGTTGGGGGCCATGATCAGGGATGCCGCCTGCCCGATCAGCGCGGCCAGCAGCAGGAATCGCGCTGGGATGCGGTCTATCAGCACGCCACTGCTCAAGCCCACGATGGCGCCGGTGGCCGAGATGGGCAAATAGGCCGCAGCGGCCACCGCCGCCGGTAGACCGCTGTCGGCAAAGATGCTCACCATGTGGAACTGCAA
>SKLG01000529.1 GCA_007123335.1 Anaerolineae bacterium
CAGGATGGAGCGCTATGGCGAGCAGATATTGCGAATGATCCATGAGCATTTGGAGTAGAAGCGATGGCTGACGGCGTGCTCTGCCCTCGCTGCGGGACGCCGAGACTGATCCGCCGTCACGACAGGCTGGAGAAGGCCCGTCTTGGCCAGGTGCCGCTGGGGGTCTACTTCCGCTGGCGACTGGGGACGCGGGACGCCGCGCGACGGCATGGAGTGATCGTATGCCATCGCTACCACTGCGAGTTGTGTGGCCACGACTGGGAGATCTATGAGCTAGATCGTGAATCGGAAGGGGGCAACGGTGAGGCAATGTAATGTGACGACGGTCATGGGCAAGCGCCTGATCGCCAAGGCGATGGCCGTGCATCCGGAGGTGCAGGCGGCGCTGGAGAATGGGACGCTGGTGATCGTCGCCGGAACGACCAACGGCTATGTAGCCGAAGAGGTGCTGGGCGCGCTGGGGCAGGCCGAGGGCTTTAGCCGGCAGGGCTTTCATCGGGGGCTGACGATAGGGCCGGGCGGCAGGCGCTCGGGCGCCTCCTTTCCCGGGGATGTGGTGATCCGGGATGGGCAATGGCAGCGCGGCCTGACCATCTATGACGTGGTGGATGATTTGAGGGCCGGCGACGTCGTGCTCAAGGGCGCCAACGCCTTTGACGTCCGCGGCCAGCCTGCGGTGCAGATCGGCCACACCCAGGGCGGGACGATCCTGGAGGCCATGGCGGCGCTCATTGGCCGCCGGGTGCAGCTTCTGGTGCCGGTGGGGCTGGAAAAGCGCGTCTTTGGCGATATCGTGGAGCTATCGCTGCGCTGCAACGCCGCCGACGGTCACGGCGTGCGCATGTTCCCCTTTCCGGGGCGCATCATCACCGAGATCGAGGCCATCAAGCTGCTCACCGGCGCCGATGCGGTGCAGTTGGCCGCCGGCGGGGTATGCGGCGCCGAGGGCTCGGCCTGGCTGGGCATCGAGGGCAGTGACGAGCAGGTGGCCGCGGCGTTAGAGTTGGTGCGCTCGCTAGAGGGCGAGCCGCCCTGCGTCGTCTGAGCGCATAAGCTAGCTGCCGGGCACATGGCGTCGTACTCGACGCCATGTGCCCGGCAGCTTGGTTGAACCTACACCGCAAAGCGGTCGATGATCTCCTGACGCAGCTCCATGCCAAAGCCGATCCCCTCGGGGGCATAAACATAACCCCCTTCGATGACGGCCCGGTCGGTGAAGCTGCCCGGACCCTTGGGCTTGCCGCCGGTCTCGCACCAGATGGCGCTGGGCGTAGCCATGAGCAGGTGGGTGGTCACGCCATCGCCGCCATGGCTGGCGATGGGCACGTGATGCGCAGCGGCCAGGCCGGCGATCTCCATCCACTCACTCGGGCCGCCGGTGCGCCGGGCGTCGGGCTGCAGAATGTCGCAACCGCCGGCGGCGATCAGCTCTTGCACGTGGTACTTGGCGTACTCGTTCTCGCCGGTAGCTATGGGAATGTCCAATGCAGCGGCCAGCCAGCCATACCCGGCCTTGTCGTGGGGGCGTAGCGGCTCCTCGAACCAGTAGCAGCCCAGCTCTTCGTAGACACGACCGCGACGCAGCGCCTCGACGCGGTCGAGCACTTGGTTGGCGTCGACCATCAGCAGGCCGTCCTTGCCAACCAATGCTCGCGCCGCCTCGATGCGCTGGACGTCCTCCTCCAGCGAGCCACGGGCCACCTTGATCTTGACCCCGGCCATCTCATCCTCCATCGCCTGGGCGATGGCTTTTCTGAAATGGTCGAGGGTGTCGGCGGCATCGTCGTCGTCATAATACCAGCCGACCATGGCATAAGCCGGGATGCGTTCACGACAGGCGCCCAGCAGCTTCCACCCCGGCACCCGCAAAGAACGCGCCATGAGGTCCCAGATGGCCGCGTCTAGCGCGGTGAGCGCCAAATGATTGACGCCCTCCACGCCGGCGTACTCGATCTCGTGCCACAGCCGATCGCGGAGGCGCCGTGGGAAAAAGGGGTCCTGCCCGATAAGGACCGGCGCCAGTTGTCGTTCCACCAATACCTGCAGGGCATCGGCGACGTGTGGCGCCACGCCGAGGCCGAGATAGCCATGGCCGGTCACATTCACGTCGCTGTGCAGGCGGATGGCCAGGGCTGAACGGTTCCCGAAATGGTGCTGGGCGTCGGAATAGGCGCTGGCGCCGGGCATATGCAGCAGAATGGTCTCGACGTCAGTGATCTTCATGCGGCAACCTCCGCGATGGTTGAGCGGCGCGTTCTCGGTCGTGCGCTAGTCGATCTTATCAGCATAGATGTCCATGATGGTCTGCAAGAAGCGCACTGCTTCCTCCCTAGGACGCTGGAAGGAGTTGCGGCCGATGATCGAGCCAAAGCCGCCGCCGTCGCGGATGGCGCGGATCTCGTCGAATACCTCGTCGTCGCCCTTGGCCGCGCCGCCAGAAAAGATGACGATGCGTCGGCCGTTAAAGGCGCTCTGGATGACGTGCTCAACCCGTTTCGCCAGCGGCTCGGTGGGGATATCGTTCTTGACATAAACCTTGCGCGCTGCGTCGAGTTCCAGATGGGCCGAGGGCAGCTTGACCTTGATGATGTTCGCGCCCATCTGCGCCGCGATCTGGGCGCCATAGGCGATGACGTCGAGGGCCGTCTCGCCTTCCGCGCTCAGCGAGCCGCCGCGCGGATAGGACCAAACGACGACGGCCATCCCGGCATCCTTGGCCTCGCGGGTCAGTTCACGCAACTGTTCGTAGAGCAGGCGGCGATCTTTGGTGCCGGGGTAGATGGTGTAGCCGATGGCAGCGCAGCCCAGGCGCCGGGCATCGCTCACCGTAGATGTGAGTGCCGGCATGGGGTCTTGCTCGTCATAGAGTACGTCGTGGTTGTTGAGTTTGAGGATGAGCGGCACTTTCCAAGCATAGTCGGCGGCAACGGCCTCGATAAAGCCCAGGGGCGCAGCGTAGGCGTTGCAGCCGGCGTCCACGGCCAGTTGCGCATGATACATCGGGTCATATCCCGCCGGATTGGCGGCAAAGCTGCGCCCAGGACCATGCTCAAAGCCCTGATCCACCGGCAGGATGACCATCTTGCCGGTTCCGCCCAGGCGCCCGTGATTCAGCATCCAGGCCATCTTGGCGATGACGCCCGGGTGCTCACTGCGATATTCACTCAAAATCTCGGTCACTCGGTCACTCATGTCATGTACCTCCTCACACTACCACGTTCTACTCAAGGCAGAGGAGCGAGGATCGCTCCTCTGCTCAATCCTATCGCTTGCCATCCAGGCCGCGTGGCGGACGCCACACTGGCGGTGCGCCGGTAGGCGACCTGCACACCCAGTAGGCATCGGGGGCATCGAGCCACTCGGGCATCGACAGGCCGTTGGGGTCAAAGCGCACCACGCCTTCCTGCACGGTGAGCATGCACTCGAGCTTTTTGTTACCCAGGAGCTTGGCCCGTCCGCAGTCGATAAAGCCAAACTGCCCCTCATTGAGCTTGAACACGGCCACATCGCCGGGGCCGCCGACGCTCAGCGTGCCCAACTCGGGATGGAGGATCTCTCTGGCGGGGGCTGCCGTGGCCAGGTCGATGACCTTTTCAAGGCTGACGCCCATGTTCAGGAACTTGCTCATGACGTTGAGAATGTTGGTGACCAGGCCATTTGCAGCGTTCCCGATGTGTAGATCGGTGCTGATGGAATTGGGCACAAAGCCCTGCTCAACGGCCGGCACGGCGTTGCGGAACCAAAAGCTGCCACCGCCGTGACCCACGTCAAAGATGACGCCCCGCTCTTGCGCCTGAAACAGGATCTCGTTGACCTTGCCGTCTTCCTTGATAATCGGGAACTGCTGGGCAAAAACGTGGGTGTGAATGTCGCCGGGGCTCAGCTTCTCCAAAATCAGTTCGGCGTAGGGGCGCTCTGGACGCGGCCAGAAATCGACCATCAGCGGCTTGCCGCACAGCCGAGCGGCTTCGACGCCACGGTCGACGGCTGTCCAGGGGCCGTGCTCATCGTCATAGGGCTGCCAGGTCCAATAGTGAGCGGTCTTGATGCCCACAGCGACATCAGGATAGGCCTCGACGGTTTTGGCGGCAATGAGGGGGTTCATGCGCCAGGTCTCTTGCTCGCAGGGGCCGCGCATACCCCAGTTGACGATGTTCACATAGGCGAATAGACGAGTTTTGTACTTGCTGATGGCTTGCTCGATGAACTCGCCAAAGCTGGCCCCACCGGCGGACCCGGCGTCGACCATGGTGGTGATGCCCGACGACCACGAGTGGGCATCGGCGACGATGCCGCCAAAGTAATAGTCGGGGTGCAGGTGCACGTGCATGTCGATGAGGCCGGGCGTGACGTAATAGCCCGTCACGTCGATGGTCTGCGCCGCAGCGGACGAGGGGATGTCGGCCTGTACCGCAGCGACACGCTCGTCGCTCAGTGCGACATCCATTGGGCCGTTGATGCCGTTGGCCGGATCGATGACGTGTCCGCCTTTGAGCAGCAGGGAGTAGGATTGTGCTGCATCCATGAATAAATCCTCCGTATGCAGGTGATGGCGTCGAATCCGACGCCGACGACGTTATGCATGATCCCGACGTCGTCAACGAAAGGATAGATCAGGCCGGGAATGCCGTCAAGTGGGCGGCGCCGCTTTGTCTGGCAGCCGATGATCTTTTCGGCTATAGTAAGCTCCAGCTTATGATGAAGGAGAGATAATGCGAGAACTCGATATCGCAGAACGGGCTGGCGTGGCTCCGCTCTTTGCGTATTGCGATCACGACTTGGCCGTGCCTGCTATTTTGGCCGGCGCTGTCACCGGGCGGGTGTTCGCCGACGACGCGGTGCCGGCACAAACCGCGATGGTCCAGGCCGGCAGGAGGCTCTACTTTGGCGGCGAGGAGGTACCCCCGGACATGATCGTTGCTCTGGCGGTCTGGTTCGAGGACGAGGGATTCCCGGAGGCGCTGGCGTCGGACACAGACATCCTGGCGATCTATGGTGCGCCAGTGGCTTGGCGTGATGCG
>SKLG01000339.1 GCA_007123335.1 Anaerolineae bacterium
ATCGCCACAAAATGCGCCACTTGGGCGATGTAGCCTCCTCTGGCTCCACACCCCAACGCAGGGCGACCGCCGCCCACGTCAGGCCGGCGCCAAAGCCCACCAGGACGAGGCTCTGCCCAGGGCGAATGCGCCCGTCATTCAACGCCTCGCACAGGGCGATGGGCACCGACGCCGCCGACGTGTTGCCGTAGCGCTGCAGGTTGATGATGAACCGCTCCTGTGGCAGCTTTAAGCGTTCGGCGGCGGTTTCGATAATGCGCCCATTGGCTTGGTGGGGGACCACCCAGTCGATCTCGGTCATGGGTAGGCCGGCCTTGTCCACCACCTGCTGCACGGCTCGGGGCAGGGTGCGCGTGGCAAAGCGATACACCTCGCGGCCATTCATCTGCAAATAGTTCAGGCCCTGAGACAATGTCTCGGGCGTCGTGGGCCGGGCGCTCCCGCCGGCGGGGATGATGAGCAGATCGGCGCCCGAGCCATCGGCGCCCATGAGCGTAGCTAATACCCCCGATGGGCCGTCGCTGCCGCGCAAGAGCACCGCCCCCGCCCCATCGCCAAAGAGGACGCAGATGCTGCGGTCTTGCCAATCCACGGTGCGGCTCAGCGTGTCGGCGCCGACGACCAACACCAGATCGTGCTCGCCCGAGGCGATGGCCTGATGCCCCATGGCCAGCGCATACACAAAGCCAGAACAGCCGGCGTTCAGGTCCACAGCGCCGGCGTGGGTCGCGCCCAGGGCATTCTGCACCTGGCAGGCCGTCGCCGGGAGAGGGTGATCCGGCGTGGCCGTGCCCACCAGGATCAGGTCGATCTCGCGGGGGTCGGCATCGGCGACCTGCAACGCAGCCTGCGCGGCGGCGATGGAGAGCTGCGTCGTGGACTCGCCATCCTCGACGATAAATCGCGTCTCGATCCCCGTCCGCGAGCGAATCCACTCATCCGACGTGTCGAGGGTCTGTGAAATCTCGTCGTTGGTCAGGCAACGTCGGGGCACACACATGCCCCAGCCGATGATCTCTGCTCGCCGTGTCAGGGGTGACCTCCTCTAGGATCATGACCGTCCAAAGGGATCATCTACGAGAACCGGCGAAACACGAGACAGGCGTTGTGCCCGCCAAAGCCGAAGGAGTTCGACAGCACCACATCCACCGGCATCTGCCGCGCCACGTTGGGCACATAGTCCAGATCGCACTCGGAGTCGGGCTCATCGAGGTTCATCGTCGGCGGCACGAGATTGTTCTCGATGGCCTTGACGCAGACCATGGCCTCCACAGAGCCGGCGGCCCCCAGCAGGTGGCCGGTGACCGACTTGGTAGAGCTGATGGCCACGTCGTAGGCGCTCTCGCCCAGAGCGGCCTTGATGGCCCGCGTCTCGGTGACATCGTTCAGCGGCGTGCTGGTGCCGTGGGCGTTGATATAATCGATGTCGCTCGGCGCGATCCCGGCGCTGGCCAGGGCCATCTTCATGCACTCGGTGGCGCCGCTGCCGTCCTCATCCGGGGCGGTGATGTGAAAGGCATCGTCGTTGCTGGCATAGCCAACCAGCTCGGCATAGATATGCACGCCTCTGGCGCGGGCGTGCTCCAATTCCTCGAGAATAATCACGCCGGCCCCCTCGCCGATGACAAAGCCATCGCGATCCTTGTCAAAGGGTCGCGAGGCCCTCTCCGGCTCGTCGTTGCGCTCCGAGAGCGCCCGCATGGCGCAGAAACCGGCCACGGCGATGGGCAACACGCCGCACTCGGCGCCGCCGGCCACGGCGATGTCGCAGGCGCCGCGCCGGATCATCTCCGCTGCCTCGCCGATGGCGTTGGCGCCGGTGGCGCAGGCCGAGGTAACGGCCATATTGGGTCCCTTGAGGCCGAACTCGATGGCCGCCACGCTCGCCGCCGTCTCGGGCAGGATCATGGTGATCAGGGTGGGGCTCACCCTGCTGGGGCCGCGCTCTAGCAACACCGTGTTCTGCTCGGTCACCGTGGTCATCCCTCCGATGCCCGAGCCGACGATGACGCCTATGCGCTCGCTCAGGCCATTGCGTGTCTCCAGATCGGCATCGATGAGCGCCTCGCGCACGGCGACCAGCCCATACTGCACAAACGGGTCCATGCGTCGCACTGCGCGCACGGGGAAAAAGGCCGTGGGGTCAAAATCCTTGACCTCTGCGGCGACCTGGGATCGGTACTCGGTGGGGTCGAACCGGGTGATCCGCCCGATACCCGATCGGCCGGCCACAATGGCGTTCCAACTGCTAGGTACATCATTCCCGACGGGCGACACCGTGCCCAAACCCGTCACCACAATTCGCTTTGTCATTCCCTCTACTGACCTCCTCCGCAGACATATCGCATCGTAACCTAGTAACACACTCGCAGGCCAAGGGTTACTCTGCTCTCTCAGCGAGGTGCCGGGCACTTTCTGCGCCGTCATTGGCGCCAGTGCGCGGCGCCAATGCGCGGCGCCAGTGCGCGGGGCCAATGCGCGGCGCCAGTGCGCGGCGCCAATGCGCGGCGCCAATGCGCGGCGCCAATGCCTGGCACCTGTGCCTTCAGATTGCGCAACCAGAGCAACGCGACGGTGTTATGGCACGCGGTTGACACCATGTGGAGGAGTCCGAATGCTCAAAACAGCACTTACGGATCTATTGCATATCGACCATCCCATTCTGCAGGGGGGGATGGCCTGGGTGGCCACGGCGGAGCTGGTAGTCGCCGTCTCTGAGGGCGGCGGGCTGGGCATTTTGGGCGCCGGCAACGCCCCCCCTGACTGGGTTCGGGATCAGCTCTTGCGCGTCAAGGCTGGCACCTCGCGGCCCTATGGCGTAAATGTGCCCCTTTTCAGCCCCTTTGTCGATGATGTGGTGCAGCTCTGCATCGAGCAACAGGTGCCGGTGATGACCACCGGCGCCGGCAATCCTACGCCCTATATCGCACCGCTCAAAGATGCGGGGATCATGGTCATCCCGGTGGTGGCCTCGGCGGCGTTGGCCAAGCGCATGGAGCGCGCCGGCGCCGACGCCGTCATCGCCGAGGGAGAAGAGTCGGGCGGGCATATCGGCACGGTGACCACGCTGGCACTGGTGCCACAGGTGGCCGACGCGGTGAGCGTGCCGGTCATCGCCGCCGGCGGCGTGGGCGACGGTCGCGGCCTGGCCGCTGTACTCACACTGGGCGCGGCGGGCGCGCAGATGGGCACCCGCTTTATCTGCACCGACGAGTGTATCGCCCACGCCAATTACAAGCATACCATCGTGCGCTCTAACGAGCGGGCCACCATGATCACCGGCATGTCCATCGGCCACCCGGTGCGCTGCATTCGCAACCCCATGGCCCGCGACTTTGAAGAGCTGGAGAAAAGCGGCGCGTCGGATATCGATATCATCGAGTTCGGCACCGGCCGCCTGCAGCGCGCGGCGATGGAGGGCGACGTGGTCCACGGCTCGGTGATGGCCGGGCAGGTCTCGGGCATGATCCACGACGTGGTGCCCGCCGCCGAGGTGCTGCGGCGCACCGTGGCCCAGGCCGAGGCGGTGCTCACCTCGCTGAACGCGCTGATCGTTGAGGAGAAAGAGTGACCATGAGCGGCAAACTCGCCATCGTGTTCCCCGGCCAGGGATGCCAATTTGTGGGCATGAGCGCTGACCTGTGCGCGGCCTATCCCCAGGCCCTCGAGCTGTTTCAGCGCGCCGATGAAGCCCTCGGTTTTCCGCTGAGTGGTGTGTGCGTCGAGGGCCCCGACGAGGTGCTCAACGACACCGCCAACACCCAACCGGCCATCTATGTGGCCTCTATGGCGCTATGGGCGCTGGTGGAGCCGGCGCTCAACGGGGCAGCGTCATCGGCGGCCTTTGCCGCCGGGCATAGCCTGGGCGAGTTCTCGGCGCTCACCGCCGCCGGGGCCATCTCCTTTGAGGATGGCGTGCGTCTGGTGCGCCGCCGCGGCGAGGCGATGCGCGACGCCGGCGAGGCTTCCCCAGGCGGCATGGCCGCCATCATCGGCCTGGATGATGACGCGGTCCGGGCCGTGGTCGAGGAGGCCTCTGCCGAGGGGAATGGCGACGGCGTGTGGGCGGCGAACTATAACTCGCCGGGGCAGGTGATCATCGCCGGCGCTCAGGCCGCCCTCGAGCGGGCCATGGTGCTGGCCAAAGAGCGCGGCGCCAAGCGGGCGCTGCCGTTGCAGGTCAGCGTGGCCTGTCATACGCCGCTCATGGCTGCCGCAGGCGAGCAGCTATCGGCGGCCCTCCACGCCGCAACCTGGAGCGCGCCGTGGGCGCCGGTGGTGGCCAACGCCGTGGCCGAGCCCCTCGCAGAGCCGCAGGCGCTGCAAGCGGCGCTCATGCGCCAGCTCACCTCGCCGGTGCGCTGGGTGGAATCGGTGCAGCGGATGGCGCAAGAGGGGGTGACCACGATCCTTGAGATCGGCCCCAAGTCGGTGCTGGCCGGCCTGATCAAGCGCATCGACCCCACGCTGACCGTCCACGCAGTGACCGATCTGGCCTCGCTGCAAGCCCTGGATCTCTCGGCGCTATAGACACGGACAGGTGCCGACCAGGTGCCGGGCACTTTCTGAAGTGCCCGGCACCTCGCTATACGAGACTTGAGGAGATAATGAGCATGGGGAATTTGCAGGACAAGGTGGCCATCGTCACTGGCGGCTCGCGGGGCATCGGCCGGGCCATCGCCCTGGAGCTGGGGCGGCAGGGCTGCCGTGTGGCCGTGAACTATTACAGGAACGCCGACGCGGCGGACGCCGTGGTGCATGAGATCGTCGAGGCCGGGGGCGAGGCGCAGGCCATTCAGGGCGACGTCAGCGTGGCGGAGGATGCCCAGGCCCTCGTCGAGCAAACGCTGGAGCGCTTTGGCGCGCTGGACATTCTGGTCAACAACGCCGGCATCACCCGCGACACGCTGTTGATGCGCATGTCCGAGGAGGATTGGGACGCGGTGCTCGACACCAACCTCAAGGGCGCGTTTCACTGCGTCAAGGCCGCGCAGCGTACCTTTTTGCGCAAGCGC
>SKLG01000037.1 GCA_007123335.1 Anaerolineae bacterium
AAAGGTCCCCAATCCACTGACGCCTGCTGTAGCTTCCCGCCTCGTCGCTGACCTGGGAGTGTGGCGCGTCCACCGTCCCGGCGTGGAGGACATCCTGGATGCCATCCGCCTGCAGCAGCGCTATAAGATTTCGTTCTGGGACGCCATGATTGTAGCCAGCGCCATACGGTTGCGCTGCCAAAGTATATGGTCAGAGGACCTGAACCCGGGACAGGACTATGGCGGGGTGCGCGTGCTAAACCCGCTTTAGATACACTCCGGGTTGGCGCCATCCCCAGGCGTGAACCGATATATGCTCTATTAACCGATGTGTATCGTGCCCCAGACCCCCGCCCCCAGATCAAGATGTATGATGCTCATGGCAATACCTCCTTATGCTCTCTCAGACCTTGAGTTTCATCATGTCTACCGGACTGTGACGACGGTGCTGAACCTGCACATCGTCGGACGCCAGATTGACGTACAGCCTCACGACATCAAGGCTAGAATGTCCGAGAATCTTCTGCAGCGTGAACAGATCGCCGCCGTTCATGAGAAAGCTCTTGGCGAACGTGTGCCGCAAGGTATGTGGCGAACAGCGTATCCCCTTGATACCGGCCTTCTCCCCATAGTCTTTGACCTTCTGGTAGATAGTGCCCGGCGCTATCGCTCGCCCATCCCGGGTTAGGAAAAGGACTCGAATGCTGGGATGCACAGGCTCGGGACGGAAGCGATGGACGTACTTCCAGAGCATCTTTTGCAGGCTTGCACCTAGGGGAACGATTCTCTCCTTGGCCCCCTTGCCGATCACCCGAAAATGAGCCTGCTCAAGGTCCAGAGCTGGCAACTGCAGAATAGCAAGCTCGCTCAACCTGACGCCTGTGTCCAACAACGTGAGAACCATGCAGTAGTCCCTGAATCCAGTCGGCGTCGACGTATCGATGACTGACAGAAGTGCCTTGACCTGGGCGGGGCTGAAGGTTTGCACGATTTCTTTCGGTGCTTTGGGCACTTTGACCAGTGCTGTCGGGTTCTCCTGGATGAGTCCTTCCCTATAGGCCCAGGAGAAGAATGCCTTCAGCACGCGTACATATCCCTGAATGGTATAGGGTGAGAGATGCTCTTTGCGGGTCGGCTTCCTCGGGTTCAGTTCGTCAGCGCGAACCTCGGTCTGCAAATAGACGATGAATCCACGGATGATCTGAACGTCGAGATCATCAGCGGCACGGAGATCACTCTTCTGTTCAATATACTCCTGAAAGACGGAAAGCTTGCCCGTGTACCAGCGGATAGTACGCGGACTCTTGCCATCCGCGTGACAGTAAAGCAGATAGCCATCGATAAGCGTGCTCAGCTCCATGATTTACCTCCGATGCAAAACTGTGGGTTTTTCAAGTCCGCAGAACCTTCCATGAGAATCCGCTGCACTTTTCGGCATCAAAAACCTACAGCGGATTCGCAAAACAAGAGGGGTCTGCGTGCGATCCTGCACCACAACATCTAGTGGTATGGATCTCGCAGACCCCTATATATTGTGCTCTTTAGATTTCAGGTGTGCAGATTACTTAAAATCCGCTGAGCGAGAGCTCGTGAGGGTTCGAGTCCCTCCCGCCCCATGGAACCACAATATGTAGTACGTCGATATCGAATACCCCCTATATCTAGTAGTGAAGGCTCTCCCGCTGCGGGAGAGCCTTTTCTTGTGCGGCGAAAAGTCCTGCGGACTTGTTCGGGCGATCCTGTCGGAAAGCCCTGCGGACTTGTGCGAAAAGTCCTGCGGATTTGAAAAGCAAGCAATTCCTGGAGAAGGGGGTTAGGACATGAATGGGATCGTCGATCTTGATACGCTATTCGAAGGATTTCGACTCTACTGCCTGGCCGAGGGGAAGCAGCCCACCACGATTCGCTGGTACATGGGCAAACTGCGCGTTTTTCGTCGGTATCTGCAAACGAGCGGCTATCCCACAAATGCGACGCTGATCACTTCTACTCACCTGCGCGCCTTTCTGGTGCACCTACGCGAGGAGATCAAAGCCGACGAGAACAACCCCTCCAATCCGACTCAGGATACTGCGCTCTCGCCAAAGACGATCCAGGGCTACGCTCGAACCCTCAAAGCGTTCTTCTCCTGGGCTGCGCGTGAAGAGCTGGTACCAGTCAATCTAGCAAAGCAGGTCAGAATTCCCAAAGCCCCGCACGTGCTTATTGCTACGTTGAGCGACGAGCAGGTCTAGTGCTTGTTTGCCATGATGGACAGGGCAGCGCTATCGGCCTTAGAGTTCATCATATCTTTTGGCGTTGTTAGATACTGGCATTCGGCTCTTGGAACTTGTCCAGCCTTGAATGTCTACTGCCCCCCTGTAGCGGAGTGGATTGGATCGACCCAGATCGCATCGTTTCCATATGATGCCAAGAGGATGGTGGTCAACTCGCGTTTCTTGTGTCGGTCGATGCGTGAGATATCTATCTGATTCTACTCCACACTGCGATGAATAAGTATCGCGATGCTCGGGTCAGAGAGTTTGACATAGGGCCTTGACAGCTTATCGCCACGCTAGTACGATCAAGACAGTATCTGTTAGTGTAGGTAGAGTCGACAGTGGTTGGCGCCTGGGACTTACCATATCGAGGCAAAGTGGTGATCATCGGCTATGATGTGGGCAATCCGCCTCTGGCAGGATCTCACCGTCAACATCCTGCCATGATAAGCTCTTGAAGGGTCTTCACAGATGTAACCAGATTGCTACCCTCTGTATACCCTATTTTAACAGTGCTCGCCTATGATAGAGCGCAGAGGGTTTGCACTGGCCGCCTGAGCTCTCTACGGCGCATCCGTTTGCAGAGTTCGTTCATGCAACAGGTCCTAGTATTTCCAATGTGGCTCACGGACGCGCCACTGCGGTCCAGGGCAAAGCGCAAGAGAGCGATACTCGAGATGTCCCAACTGGTGGATCGGGCCAATGTGAGAGGCGGCAATGAGACAGCGTAAAGCCAAGCACTCAGCGAAAGAGGCTGCGCTGCCGATTGGCATCGGCCATATCTTGCTTCTGCAGCGGGCTGTGCGCCTGGTATGGCAGAGCGCTCCCGGCTGGACCCTGATCAACACCGGACTCATCGTCGTGCAAGGTCTCCTTCCCGTTGCCTCGCTCTGGGCTATGCGGCAGATCATAGATGGCGCCGCGACCGTCGTGGGCGATGGTGCGACGATGGCCGCCTTTCGCCCCGTGCTCCTTTGGATCGGCATTGCCGGGCTCCTCGCAGTGCTGTCGTCCTGCATGCGCGCCCTGTCCGAAGTCGCCAGCCAGGCCCAGTCGGCCACGGTCACGGACAGCATCTCGGACATCCTCCACGCCCAGTCGTTGAGCGTGGACCTCGAGTACTATGAGAGCCCCGACTACTATGACACCATGCACCGCGCACAGCGAGAGGCGCCGTATCGCCCGACAAGAATCGTTGGTGGTCTCTTGCAGGTTGGTCAGAGCCTGGTTTCGTTGCTCGGCGTCGGCGGGCTGCTGGTCGCCCTTGACTGGAGGATTGCGCTGGTGCTGCTGTTCGCGGCCCTACCCGGAGCGGTGGTACGTGTTACCTATTCGCGCAAGCTCCATCGACTGGAGCGCGAGCAAACCAAAGAGGAGCGCCGCGCCTGGTACTATGACTGGCTCATGACCTCTCCCTACTATGCCAAAGAGATACGCCTCTTTGGCTTGGGCGATCTGTTCCACCAACGCTTTTCTGCGCTGCGCAAGCAGTTGCGCGATGCGCGACTTGATCTTGCGCGGCGCCGCGCGTTAGCTGCGTTGCTCATCCAGACAGCTGGTTCGGCGGCCATCTTTGGCACCCTCGCCCTCATCTCTTACCGCACTCTGGCTGGCGAGGTGACCATTGGCGGACTCGTCATGTATTACCAGGCATTCCAAGGCGCGCTGGGCTACGTCCGCGCTATCCTGTCCAATATTGCCGGCCTCTATGAGGACAGCCTCTTTCTCTCTGATTTCTATCGATTCCTCGATTTGACGCCCAAGATCTTGGCTCCCTCGCACCCTGCAACAGTACCGACACCTCCCCAACAAGGCATCCGCTTTGAAGACATCCGTTTTGTCTATCCCAATCACTCGGAGGCCGTGCTTGAGGACGTGAACATACATATCAAGCCGGGAGAGGTCATCGCCCTCGTCGGCGAGAATGGAGCGGGCAAGACCACACTGATCAAACTGCTTTGTCGTCTCTATGATCCCAGCAGTGGCCGTATCACGGTTGACGGAGTCGATATGCGCTCTTTTGATCCTATCTCTTGGAGAAGGCAAGTTAGCGTACTCTTTCAGGATTTCTGTCAATATAATCTCAGTATCACTGAGAATATCTGGTTAGGGAACGTTGATGCAGAGCCCAGTGATGGACGGGTGACTCGTGCCGCTCGCGCTTCCGGCGTGGACGCAATCGTCGAGAAGCTGCCAAACAAATACGACACCGTTCTTGGAAGTTGGTTCGAGGATGGCCAAGACCTTAGCCTTGGGCAGTGGCAAAAGGTGGCCCTGGCGCGTGCGTTCATGCGCAATGCCAACATCGTCGTGCTGGATGAGCCGACCAGCTCATTGGATGCCCTGGCGGAAGCAGAGCTATTCGAGCGCTTTCGAGAGTTCTTGGCCGGGCGCACAGCCATCCTGATCAGCCACCGGTTCTCTACCGTACACATGGCGGATCGCATCTATGTCCTCGAACGTCACCGGATCGTCGAGCAGGGCACCCATACGGAGCTCCTGCGCCAAAATGGCCTTTATGCGCGCATGTATCGCGCACAGTCGGAGCACTATCGATCTGAGGGCCTTCCGACGATGGATATGGCCGGGGACACGGCAACATGACCAGTGTGATCGGTAGCGTCACTGCTCCATCCCCTGCCCATGATGCAGTCCACTATCGTGAGCTAGAGCTCTTGCTTCTCTGCGCCAGAACTGCGTTGACAGAGTCGGAAGTCACACAGATTCGCGCGTTAGTCGAGCAGGGCATCGACTGGACGACCGTCGTCGAACAGGCAGCGCTGCATGGCGTGAACCCCCTATTGTACGTGAGCCTACGCCATACTTGCCCAAATCTGGTTCCAAGAGAGTTCATGGAGCAGATCCAGGGGCGATTTGCCATCAACGCCCTGCGCAATCTACGCCGTTCTGGCGAGCTGGTGCGCCTCCTGGCGGCCTGTACTGCCCAGGGCATCCTGGCGGTGCCGATCAAGGGGCCGGTTCTAGCCGCGCAGGTGTATGGCGATGTGGCCTTGCGCGAGTTTGTGGATCTTGACCTGTTGGTCCACCCAAGCGATCTCGACCGCGCCGGCTCGGTACTGCGCGACCAAGGGTACACGCAAGGTGCCAGCAGCCGGGCAGCAGAAGAGATCACCTTCACTCGCGAGGATGGGCGCGACATGGTAGAGATCCACGCGCACTTGGTAGCTCATTGGCAGTTGCGCCGCTCCTTTGCCCTGGAATTTGACGCCTTGCGACCGCGGCTTGCTTCGGTGACCCTTGCGGGCAACAGGAGCGTCCCCACGCTTTCGCCTGAGGACCTTCTTCTCGTCCTCTGTGTCCACGGATGCTCGCACCACTGGTCGCGCCTGAGCTGGATCGCCGACGTGGCCGAGATGCTCAGGGCGCCTAGCCGCATCGATTGGAAAGTGCTATTGACACGAGCCCGTGAACTGGGTTGCGAACGCATGGTTCTCCTTGGCCTGCGCCTGGCCAGCGACCTCCTCGATGCTGAGCTGCCGATCGAGGTTCGCGAGCGTATCCACATGTGTCCGACGCTGAGCCGCCTGGCAGAACAAGTCATCGGCTGGCTCTTCTCTGAGTACCACCATGCCATCGGCCTGTCGGAAGAGGCCGCGTTCTTTGTCGCCTCGCGAGAACGTTGGCGTGATAGGCTGCCCTATCTCGACCTCTTTGCACGCGCGTGGCTCAAGGCGGCACTCAAGCCGACACAAAAGGACCGCGACTGGGTATCTCTGCCCGATTCGTTGGCTATTGGATACTTTTTCATCCGTCCTCTGCGGATAGCCTACGGCTATATTGCCGAACTGGCCAAAAGGGTTGAGTCTGGGTAGATCTACATTGCACATCTGAAAGGCCACCGTCGGCCTGGTGGAATGGACGGATCTGTCATGTTGCTCCAGAGCGTGCACGATTAAGCGGGCCAATGGATGTGAAACGGAACGTGGCTTTTCGTCCTTCATCTCGCAGCCATCGCAAGATAAATGTAACCGGTATGTAACCTGTCTGATACTTTTGTCTTGTATAGTAATAATGGGCTCTAGGCCATGCACTAACGTGACTTCTGACAGAACAACGGCGCAGGTTCTCAGATGTCGATGCGCCTTGGTCGTGCCTTCTGGGACGCTACATCCGATACTACCCTTCTGCCATAGGAGCCAGTGTCATGATTGTTGTACAGACACCTCTGCGAGTTAGTTTTTTGGGCGGAGGGACTGACTTTGCGGGATTCTATCGATCTGAGGAGGGCTGTGTGCTAAGCACGGCCATCGACAAGTACATCTATGTGATCGTCAAGAAGCGCTTCGAGGACAGAATTCGCTTGGGCTACACTCGCACCGAACTGGTCGATAATCTAAGCGAGCTCAAGCATGAGCTGATGCGCGAAGCTCTGAGGGCCGTGGGCATCCACCGGCAGCTCGAGTTGTCAACGATGGGAGACATTCCCTCTGAGGGATCGGGGCTGGGCTCTTCGAGCACCGTCACCGTGGGTTGCCTAAATGCGCTGTACGCCTACAAGGGATGCCTTGTGGATGCCGAGACCCTCGCCAGCCAGGCGTGCGCCATCGAAATCGATACGCTTGGCAAGCCCATCGGCAAGCAAGATCAGTACATCGCCGCCTATGGGGGCATTCGCTTCATCCGCTTTCTGCCCGATGACACCGTGGAAATCCAGGTCGTGGAATTGGCAGATGAAACAAGGCAGGCGCTGAATGAGCATCTTATGCTCTTCTATACCGGCAAGACGCGCGAATCGAGCAGCATCCTCGGCGAGCAGGTGGAGCATATCTCCTCCCGTCTACCGTTGCTCCGCGAGCTCAAATCGCTGGCTGTCAAGGCTCGCCAGCGGATTGAGGAAGGTGATGCGGATGCGCTGGGTCCCCTGATGCATGAGGGGTGGATGCTGAAAAAGGAGCTAGCCTCAAAGATCAGCAATGGCGAGATCGATGAGCTGTATAGCGCCGGGCTACGCGCAGGTGCTACCGGGGGCAAGCTCACGGGAGCTGGTGGCGGGGGCTTTTTGCTGTTGTACTGTCCTCCTCAGAATCGGGAGGATGTGCGCTATGCACTGAGGGGGCTGCGTGAGTTGCCGGTGCGTATGGAACGCGACGGTTCAAAGGTGATCCTTAACCTTAGAAGAGACTGAGACAGAAGCCGGTGAAGACAAGGGATGGCACTATCGAGCGAGGGATGTTTGAGAGCCGGCTCGCGTGCTACATTCATAGTCAGCGTGGCTAGAACCTGGCATGGCCATCCATTGTAGTGGCACGTAAAGAACATCCTGAGGGCAGCGAGCTATATAAGTTGTCTGGTTATGATGGTCGTTGGGCTAACGGAACAGCCTGGGAATAAGCTGTCCGATAGATACCGAGGCTATGGATTGTGCACTGCCGGACTATTGGGGGGTCGCATGAGCCTTTATCAGTATACCTATTATTTATACTTTTTACATAATACAGGTCTTTGATCAATGCGCAGATTCAGGTCGGCACTTATTTTAATAGCTTTACTGTCTAGTATTGCACTCTTATCGGTCATCCTTGGTGTCCTGTCTCAAAGGCCGGACGTTGAAGGGCGATCATCCCTTCTCGGATACACGGAACAGACCTTGGCGCCGCCATCACAACCTGCCACACAGGTTCCCAGCCTGATTGCCAAGCACGCCACAGAAAGTGCTCCTACCGGCCATGTGGCAACGATGCCTACATCTGATCGCAGCCTCGCCCGTGAGAGCGCGACAGTGCAGCCCATGCGTATCACACCTCAGTTACAGCCCACAGCGACATTGACCCACAGCCCAACTGCCTCTCCAACGCCTACCATCACGCAGACCCCCGAGCCCACACAGACGCCCACGCGCACGCCCACGCTGACAATCACACCGGTCCTGGTCTTGTTGACCGATGTAACTGCGCTCGCTCAGTATATCGGTCCGACGCCAACCCCAACGCTCCCAGCAACTCCGATCCCGAGTATACCGGCCCAGCTCATCGGCAGAATCGCCTTCTTGTCGGACATGTTCGGCCAGGGGACGCGGGCATACGTTGTTGATGCAGACGGAAGAAACCTATCGCTGTTGACCCATTCTTGGCCATACGATCAGGCACTAGCCAGGGAGTGGATATCTCCCGATGGCCGGCACACGGTGTATCAGGCGCCGGGTGACAAGGGCATCGATCTCTTTTTAGCTCCGGCCGACGGTCGTCCGCACCAGAAGCTGACCTTCGTAGGCTCGGGCGAGGCCTACGATGCTGCATGGTCTCCTAACGGTGACCGGATCGCGTTCGCATCCAACCAGGAAGGGCCTGATCGTATCTTTGTCGTGACGTTGGAGAATGTCGACGATCCCAGACCGAACACACAGAAGCTTACTCACAACGATGAGCGGGAGTCCTGTAAACGCCCAAGCTACTCCCCCGATGGCAAGCAAATCGTGTACTATTGCAACGTGACAGGCATGGATCAGATCTGGATCATGGATGCCGACGGATCGAATCAGCGACGCCTGTTGACCGTCGACGCTAACTGCTGGAGTCCTGTATGGATCAAGCCCTGATGCTTCGCCGGGACATATACTCACGAGCCGTCGTAGGGGTTCACGCCGGCGGCCACTACGCCGAGTTGACTCATCGATTTCTCAACCAACCATGGATGATCTGAGCCAACACTCGATATTCCGCGGATCGCTTGTTCTCAGGAGCATAGGTCACAACACTCTGGTAATGACTCGCGGCTTCAGCGACAGATATGGAACGTCCTATTCTGGCGTCAAGAACTGGAACTGTTGCTGCCCGCATCATTTCGAGCACAGATTTATGGTGGATAAGACGATCGTCGTGGAAACAAGGCAGGACCCCGATCATCTTCAGGCCGGAATTCAGCGTTCTCTGGACCTGATCGATTCTTTCGAGGAGTAGTTGGAGGCTCTCCCAAGCCAGGGCTTCGGGGATTATGGGTATCAATACGCCATCAGCAGCTACCAGGGCATTCATAGTCAGAAGACCCAGGCTCGGTGGTGTGTCAATGAGCACCACGTCATAGATGGGCTGCGTGCGCTTTCTGAGCAGATTGGGCAGACGACTTGGCCTTGGGAGCGTCGCGATCGCTTGTCTCAGCGCCGAATCTCGCTCGGCGCGCAGAACCAGCGAGAGTTCTGCGCTGCTCAGCGCCCTGTGCGCCGGCACGATGTCCAGGGATGTGCTGATGGGACAGATGACATCCTTCAGTGCCATGCCATCGTTAGCCATACCGAGTACTTCGGCAAGGGAGCGACCTGCCGAGCTATGTATGCCACACACGTGGGTGAGGCTTGCCTGAGGATCGGCGTCTACGAGCAGGACCCGTAGGCTCTCGGACAAGACAACACCCAGAGCATGGGTGATCGTGGTCTTGCCAACGCCGCCTTTTAGGCTAGTGACCGCGATGGTATGCATCGTAAATCTTTCGACAAACGACAAACGGTGCTGTCAAGATACAGATACTGCGTCGTGATCTGCTGACTGGACGCGCTATCCAGCTTATCGCCTCTTTATTATACCGTTAGATGTGTCGACTAACAAAGCCCTCGTTGATCGAGACCGGTAATGCCGAACGATCTGACATCGTGACGTCGTTGAATGTGACGAGCCATTTACGATATCAGAGTATCTGAGGAGGCCGGAGCATATGCGTATACTGTATGTCACCCCCTACATTCCTTCACCGATACGTGTTCGTCCATTTAACTTTATCAAGGGTCTCTCGCAGCTCGGGCATGCGATCACGTTGTGCGTCCTCGCCCCAGCCGATGAGCTTGGCCAGCCCATGGCGATTGAACCCTTTTGCGAGGAGGTGTATACAATCCCGCTGGCGGCTCGGGAGATCATGCCGAGTCTACTATTGGCCATGGTGACGGGTATGCCTCTGCAAGCGGCTTTTGGGCGCTCTTCTCGCATGGAAAAGGCAATACGCTATCGGCTGCATAAAGACCAGTTCGATCTGATCCACGTAGAACACTTGCGCGCCAGTGTTTTGGGGAGGGGAATCAAGGGTGTACCCAAGGTCTATGATTCGGTGGATTGCATCAGCCTTCTCTGGGAGCGTGCTGCCCAATCGAGCCCCCAGGTTCGGACCAGACTCCTGGCGAGGCTAGAGTTAGCCAGGACCGGTCGCTACGAGAGTGAGATCGTCCAGCAATATGACCGAGTGCTTGCAACATCCAGTGAGGACGCAAAAGCTTTGTTGAGCCTCGCAGCGCGCGCGCCCGGAAGCCAAGAAAGCGCTACGCTACAGGTGCTTCCCAATGGTGTCGATCTCGACTATTTCCATCCTCTTGACCTGCCCGTCGAGACGAACACCCTGGTATTTACGGGCAAGATGAGCTATCACGCGAACGTCGCGGCAGTGCTGCATCTGTGCCAAGACATCATGCCGCTCATCTGGAGAGAGCGGCCAGATGTCAGACTATGGATCGTGGGCCAGAACCCACCGGCAAGCGTGCGGGTTCTGGAGCGAGATCGGCGCATCGAGGTCACTGGCTATGTGGAGGACCTGCGCCCCTATCTAGCTCGCGCTACCATGGCCGTTAGTCCCATCTGCTACGGTGTAGGCATCCAGAACAAGGTGCTTGAGCCGATGGCGATGGGCAGGCCAGTGGTCGCGAGCAGCCAGGTACAAGGGGCCTTGAGGATCGAGCCAGGACACGATCTCATGATCGCCGATACAACCGCCGAATTCGCCGGATGCGTGATAAGACTGCTCGATGATTCGGCGCTCTGTCAGAAGCTTGGTTTGAATGCCCGGCGATATATGCAAGAGCACCATAGCTGGCTGTCGATAGCGAAGGAGCTTGTGGCTATTTACCAGGAGACGATCGACGTCTATCGCACGAACACATCACGCCATGGTGCGGACTGAGGCGAGCAGGCGACCTTATACGGCGCTCCACATTGGCAGGCTACAAGACCACACGTCGCTACGGCTGCGTGGTCAGGTCAAGGCGTACGATCGCCCCACTCTGCCAGGTTGCGCTCTCTGCGGCCGGTTCGGACCCAATGCGGAAAGTGACCTGTGTATCGTCGGGTGTCTTGTCCTGTCCGACTATCAAGTCGTCTACGAGAACCTGAAGGACATACCGGGACACGCCATCGGTCGTCACCACCGTTGTCTCGCCGACTTTTATCTCTCCGGTCCAGGCCGTCACAGGCACTCCTGACGTTGTAGGTTGACCTCCGACGGTGACCGCTCCCCAGAAGGCGCTTGGCAGTGAGGGGGGCATGTCATCTTGAACAGCATGTCCGGTAGGTGTTTTATGATCGATCACGGGATCGTCCATCTCAGAGATGATGAGCCTTGATATAATATAAAGTAATGACGCTAAAGACAGAATAATCAATATTAAAATGATAAACTTCCATCTAGTGTTTGGCGCTATAGGGCGCATTTCACCTCAATGCCTTTATCCATGGCCTCGCACCTTCAAGCTCTGCGCTTTCCTTGCCCGTCACCGTGCGTAACAGCACCTGCTTCCTCAAGCCCTTCTTTGCACCTTCCAAAAGATTATACACCTTGTATCCCGAGAGGACCACTTGATTGGGCCAAGCAGTTGCTGACGCTCTTCCTCGGGCAGGTCGAGGATTAGGCCCATATCGGGGAGCTTTCGTTGCCGCAGTTCAGGCAACAGCGGGCCTTGACCGCCTTGATCAGCTCTTGCCAGGAATACCCAGACCGTTTTTGTTACTGCTTTGAAACCAGATCGTGACCATTCTGTAACCTATGTCTGCTATACTTTTTCTATAAGGTTGATCGGCCTTGAGTGTGACCCGCATATCTCGTTAAGCGCAGCAGGTGTCGTGCAAAATCAAAAAGGCACTCATATCAGGAGATCGACCGAGAAGGGGCTTTCTGATCATGCGGTCTCCACGAGTATCTAGTCACTGTGCAGAGTATCCTCAACATTCTCTCCTCTTCCGCATTCGCATGTTGTATGAGCCCGAATTTAGTCATGTTGGTCATATAGAATGATGGACTCGATCCAAGAAAGAAGATCAATAGAATTAAGCATCAAGCCGCCCTATCGGTCACTAAAGAGGATTAGTGGCGGTCTAGGTCTGTACGTGTCTCGCCAGGCGGACAACATCTGGCGTTATGTTCTGGAACAAAGCATTCAGGCTTTCTTTGGATGGTTCCCGAGCGTTGTAGGAATCGGGGTGCGTGCCCTGTTCTACAGGCTCATCCTCCATATGGAAGGCTTGGCCGCTATCGAATCGGGCGTCAGACTGAGTTTTGCGAACCACATCCGGCTTGGCAATCAAGCTTACTTGGATCAGGGAGTCTACCTGCATGCCTGCCCCAACGGCATCGAAATCGGTTCCGGTAGCCTCATCATGCGCGGATGTGTGCTACACGTCTACAACTTCCGTGGCATCCCTCATTCTGGCATTAGCGTGGGCCGCGATAGCCTGTTGGGAGAGTATACAGTGATTCGTGGACAGGGCGGGGTAACCCTGGGGAACAGGGTCTATACCTCTCCAATGGTGCAGATCATGGCAGTTGATCACGTGTTCGATGATCCAAAGTGTTCATTTGTCGAGCAGGGCATCACGGCTAGGGGCATTATCATTGAGGATGACGTCTGGATTGGATCGGGCGCGATCATACTGGATGGCACACACATCGGGCAAGGGGCTGTGATAGCGGCAGGGGCTGTGGTGAAGGACGACGTACCCGCCCATACCTTGGTCGCCGGGGTACCGGCGAGGGTGATTCGCCCAATCGATGGACAGACGTCAAAACATAAAAAGATATATTATCATGAGACAGAATGAGAAAACAATAGTGGAGATAGCCAATGACAACCCATGAGGCGACGGTAGAGCATATTGCAGGGTCTTTATCGCGTCAGCCCTCTGTGCTTAGTGTCGTCATTCCAGCCTATAACGAGGAGGCTGGAATTGGCGCCATAGTCAACCGCGTGCTGAATGCCAGGGCTGCGCTGGCAGAGGTGGGCATCGACGACCTGGAACTCATTGTTGTCGATGACGGTTCGTCGGATCGCACTGCCCAGATCGTCGAGGAATACCCTCAGGTCCGGCTGATCCGGCATCCCGTCAACAAGGGTTACGGAGCGGCACTCAAGACCGGCTTTGGCGCCGCGCGTGGAGACCTGCTCGCCTTTCTCGATGCCGATGGCACCTATCCAGCCGAATATCTGCCGCAACTCTGTGTTTGTGCGCTCGAGGGAGCGGATCTGGTGGTCGGCTCCAGGCGATCGGGCAGCAATAGCGAGATGCCACTCGTGCGTCGTGTCGGGAACTTGATCTGGTCAACCCTGGTTAGCCTGTTGAGCAACCATCGTGTGATCGATCCGGCCAGCGGTATGCGCGTCTTTAGGAGAGCCGTTTTTGAGTGCCTCTGCCCGCTGCCGGATGGGCTCAATTTCACCCCCGTTATGAGCACTCGGGCAGTGCACGAGGGCCTCCGCATGGTCGAGGTCCCGATCTCTTATCAGGAGCGAACGGGGGCCTCAAAGCTGAGTGTGGTAAGAGATGGTACGCGATTTCTGCATACCATCATCTGGACCTCCTTGGCATACAACCCCGTACGCCTTCTTGGTGGGATGGGTATGATCCTCTGCGCCTTTGGTGGCTCTATAGGAGCCGCCCTGATTGCCATGCGTCTTCGTGGCATTACCACTCTTGGGCCTTGGGGAATCGCCAGCACTTTTTTAGCCGTTGTTCTCGTTTTTGCGGGAGTTGACTTGTTGGCTCTTGGTTCCGCTTTCAACTATCTAGTTTCTCTATTTCATAAAAAGCCCGTTGGGCAGGGCTTCTTCCGATCTCCTTTGTTTCACACGGCGTTAGACCGCCATTTCTGGTGGTTAGGGGCGATCGGTGTTGTAGCCGGGCTCGCCCTTAACATAAGTAGCCTTGCGTTGGCCTTGGGCGGCTGGTCACTTGAGCGGCTATGGCTATATCTTCTGGCAGGCACCATGCTTCTTCTCCTTGGGGTGCAACTGGCCGTCTTCTGGCTCATCATGCGTGTGCTTGAGGAACTGAGCCACCGTGATGTCCTGGTACAAGCAGACATGGGGCTATCGTGAGTATCTTGCAGAAATCAGCGAGTCAAAACGCCCGTTTCCAGCGTCGTCTGCAGACATCTCACCATCCCTGTGCTGAGGATCTAGTGCGGCAAGGAATGCAGGAGGTGGGCCATGGCGACGTGGATATCCTGTTTGTGAACCCTCCAGCACCAGATCGTGCCATATGGATTCGCAGCCAACACCGGGTGGGCCGACGCTCTCGCGAGGGCATGATCTGGCCTCAAGTGGACCTGGCTCAGATGGCTGCGCTCTTTCCGGATATCAAGATCGCGGTGATCGATGCGATCCCGCATCGCATGGGCTGGGACGAGTTTGAGAGAGACCTGCGCGAGAAGCGTCCGCGCTTCTATGTTACACAGGTCACGGCGCCCACTTTACAGAACGATATGTATGGCGTCTTTCTTGCCAAGTCATTGGCAGCGACCACCATAGCCTTTGGCACCCACGTTACCCCCTTGCCCAAGACGACGATGGAAGCGTATCCGGCGTTGGACTATGTCGTTTGTGGTGAGCCAGAACTGACGCTCCGGGAGTTGATCGATACTCTGCTGAGACGCGACAAACTGGGCGTGCCGGCTGTAGAGAATGATGTCCAGGGGTGGTGGCCCGATGCAGAGCCGGATATCGCAAGCACGTTACAGAGGCTATTCACCGAGGCTGAGCCTGAATGGCAACCTGCCTGGTGTTGTGACGACAGCAACGCCGGATCGCTCGATGAGGCGCTGTCTCGGATCAGAGGACTGGCCTGGCGACATGGACGCCAGATCGTGTGCAACGCCGATCGCCCCTATATACGGAATCTGGACGATCTGCCTTTGCCACGCCACGATCTGTTGCCGCTGCGATGGTACCGTGCGCCTCTGGTAAGGGGTCCCTATGCGTTTGTCGTCACCAGTCGCGGTTGTCCGGGTGGCTGTCGTTTCTGCATCAAACACGTTTCCTATGGCAACACGGTTCGAACTCGCTCCCCCGAAAGCGTGCTCGCTGAGATCGATCAGCTTGTAGCGCTGGGGGTAAAGAGCGTTCACATGTATGCTGATCTGTTCACTGTGGATCGTACCCAGGTGATCGGGATCTGTGAGGGTCTGTTGCAGCGTGGCCGCCCCATTCGTTGGACGTGCAACAGTCGCGTCGACTTTGTTGATCAAGAGCTGCTCAGTCTGATGGCCAAGTCGGGTTGCTGGATGATCTCGTGGGGTATCGAGTCGGGTGACGAGGCCATGCTGCGCCGTATGCACAAGGGCGTGCATCTGCAGAGCGCTGAACGGGCTATAGGCTGGGCCAGACAAGTCGGGATCAGCAATTGGGGTTACTTTATCATTGGCCTGCCTGGCGAGACGGAGCAGACCATCCGCAAGACCATCGACTTTGCCAAGCGCCTGCCGCTGGATCTTGCTCTGTTCCATGTGGCGGCCCCACATCCTGGTACGCCCTTTTTCTTTGAGGTCGTCGAGAATGGGTGGTTCCGTCCTGGTGTGCGTTGGGAGCAGGTCGATATGGATCGATCCACCGTGTTGGACTATCCAGATCTAAAGGCCGAGGACCTGGAGCGTTGGGCTCAGCAGGCCTTTCGGGAATGGGCCTTTCGACCAGGACCCTTGCTGACCTATGCCAAGATCCTTCTTGGAAGTCCTGCTCTGTTCAGAGCAGCAGTGGCGATCGCGGTCGAAAGCATAGGCTGGGCTCAGGGGCGGCGATTGATGAACATACGACGCAACGGCAAGATCGCAGTTTGTGCAGATGAGTAGTGTGCATGGTTCAACCTACTATGCCGTGCTTTGGGTACCGATAGATACGTGTCATGGGGCATAGAGGAGACTGCATGAGCAGTGAGATTAGTACGCCCATCTGGAACCTAGCAGCAGGTCGCAACGCGCGATCAAGATTGCCCGAGGAGCGAGTGCTTGTTTCTGGCCTCATCCTTGCTGACGCTTTGGCAATCGCAAGCGCGCTCATTTTGGCTTACGTGATCCGGTTCATGAGTAATTTTGGCGTGTTTCAACAGGTTACTCCTTCGGAACCGTTTTACCGGAATCTTGTCATTATCTTGGTACCCTGGTTTATCATTGTCTTTGCGCTGTTCGGACTGTATGATACCCGCATTTTGCTTAGCGGAACCACCGAGTATGCCAGGGTCTTTAATGCGTGTACTACAGCATTAATGGCCGTCATAGTCGCTGGTTTCATTGAGCCGGCATTCGTCCTTGCGCGTGG
>SKLG01000536.1 GCA_007123335.1 Anaerolineae bacterium
TGGAACTCGTTCAGGCTCAATCACTCGATACGGTGACACTTGACGTGGAGACGTCATCGGTGCTGACCATCGGCACCTTTGACGGCGTGCATCGCGGGCATCAGCATTTGCTCAGCCAGCTGGTCTGGCGGGCCCGAACCTGTGGTCGAACGAGCATAACCCTCTCCTTCCATCCTCGCCCGCGCAATGTGCTCAACCCACACGCCCAGATCACCTATCTCAGCACACCTCAGGAGCGCGCCGAGCTGATGGCGCCCTTGGGCGTGGACAAGCTCCTCGTCGTGCCCTTTACTCGGGCGTTGGCCGAGACGCCCGCCGAGGTCTTTGTGCGCACGCTCCATGATCGCCTGGGGATGCGCGAGTTGTGGGTGGGCAGCGATTTCGCCATGGGCCGTGGCCGCGAGGCCGATGTGCCCCGTTTGCAGGAGCTGGGTGAGGCCATCGGCTATACGTGTCGAACGGTGGAACCGCTGCGCATCGACGGCCATATCGTCAGCAGCACCCGCATCCGTCGCCTGGTGATCAGGGGCGACGTCGAGGAGGCCGCGCGGCTGCTCGGCCGGCCCTACAATGTCTCGGCGCGCGTGGCGAAAGGAGATCATCGCGGTCACTCGTTGGGCTTTCCCACCGCCAACCTGCACGTGGCCGCCGACCGCACCATACCGGCCGATGGCGTCTATGTCGTCTGGGCCACCGTCCATAGCGCCCGCCGTCCCGGCGCCCGCTATGGGGGCGTGGCCAATGTCGGCGTGCGGCCCAGCTTTGGCGGAGGTGGAAAGGTTTTAGAAGTGCATATTCTGGACTTTGAGGGCGATTTGTACGACAGCGACCTCGTGGTGCATTTTGTGCGTTTTCTGCGCCCTGAGCGACGGTTTGAGCACGTCGAGGACCTTGTGGAGCAGATGACCCGCGATGCCGCCCAGGCCCGCGAGTTGCTGGCAGCGGGTGGCGAGCCTTGGATCCAAAAGGTGCAGCCATGACCGATCAGGATCCCGACCGACAAGCGTCGAGTCAGCCAGAACCGGCGGGCGAGTTTCAGGAGATCGAGCATACCGCCGATCTGGCCATACGGGTGCGTGGGGAGGATCTCGTCGCCCTCTTTGTTCACGCGGCCAATGGGATGTTTCATCTCTTGCGTTGCCGCCCGGTAGAGCGTCCCGCCGAGTCGGTGGAGCGCGACATGGAACTTGACGCTCCAGACCTGGAAACTCTGCTGGTGGATTGGCTCGACGAACTGCTCTATCTGAGCCAACGCGCCGGCCTCTGCTTTGAAACGTTTGACATCCACACCCTCGACGATCAAGGCCATCTCAAAGCCACCGTACATGCCTCTGGCTCCCAAACGCCACAGCGAGACATCAAAGCAGTCACCTTTTCCGATCTGCGCATCGTGCAGCAAGAGGACGGCGCCTACGAGACGACGATAACCTTTGATGTATAGCTGCCGACGTTGGGCACAACGTCGGGCAGGCTCACGTCATGGCACCTGATGATACGGCGTGGGCAATGAGGAGCAAGCATATGGTGAACCCACAAGATCTGCAACGACTGAGCCCCTACCTGCACGAAATCCCCCAGGATTGGCGCGAGGATATGCGCGTGCCGGCGCGCCTCTATGCCAGCGAAGCGATGCTGGAGGATATCGCCACCGACCGCTCGTTAGAGCAACTGATCAACACGGCCACGTTGCCCGGCATTGTCGGCCATGCCCTGGCCATGCCCGACGCCCACCAGGGCTATGGCTTTCCCATCGGCGGAGTGGCGGCCACCGCCCTGCCCGATGGCGTCCTCTCTCCGGGGGGCGTGGGCTATGACATCAACTGTGGCGTCCGGGTGCTGACCACCTCGCTTGACGCCGACGAGGTCCGTCCGCAGATGAACGCCTTGATGGACGCCCTCTCGAGCCAGGTTCCCGTCGGCGTGGGCTCCTCGGGCGCCTTGCGCGTATCCAGCCAAGAGCTGCAAGATGTGCTGCGTGATGGCGCCGAGTGGGCGGTGCGCAAGGGCTATGGGCTCCGTCGCGACCTCGAACACACCGAGGATGGCGGGCGGCTGGACGCCGCCGACCCCGCCAAGGTGAGCGAGCGCGCCCTCGAGCGAGGCACGGACCAGATCGGCACGCTGGGCTCGGGGAATCACTTTCTCGAGGTGGATCGCGTCAGCGAGGTGTATGACGACGAGGCCGCTGAGGCCATGGGGTTGCGTCTGAATAGCGTGTGTGTCTGGATTCACTGCGGCTCCCGCGGGCTGGGGCATCAGGTCTGTACCGACGCCGTGCGCGCCATGCAGAGCGCCATGAAAAAGTATGACATCACCGTGCCCGATCGCGAGCTAGTTTGTGCGCCATTTAGCTCTCCCGAGGCGCAAGCCTACTTTGCGGCCATGGCCTGCGCGGCCAATTACGCGTGGGCCAATCGCCAGGTGATCGCCCACTCGGTGCGCGAGAGCCTGATGCGCGTGTTCGGCAGCAAGGTGCGCCGCGACGATCTGCCCATGCTCTATGACGTGTGCCACAATATCGCCAAGGTCGAGCGCCACACCGTGGATGGTCAAGAGATGGAGCTTGTCGTGCACCGCAAAGGCGCCACCCGCGCCTTTGGCCCGGGCCACCCAGATGTGCCGGAGGCGCTGCGTGAGCTGGGCCAGCCGGTGCTGATCCCAGGCAATATGCGCTCCGGCTCCTACGTCTTCTTGGGCACCGAGCGGGGCATGGCCGACACCTTTGGCAGCAGTTGCCATGGCGCCGGCCGGGTCATGAGCCGCACTCAGGCGCGCAAGCAGGTCCGGGGCCAAACCCTGCGCGAGGAGTTGGAGCAGGCTGGCATCGTCGTCCGCGCCGGCAGCATGAGCGGCCTCGCCGAGGAAGGCCCCCACGCCTACAAGGACGTAAACCTGGTGGTGGACGTCGTCCACGAGGCGGGCATTGCCCGCAAAGTGGCCAGAACCCAGCCCCTGGGCATCATGAAGGGCTGATAAAAGTCAGGCTATAGGGGGGCGCGGGCGTCCTCGCCCGCTCTCCCGCGCTCCCTTCGTTTGACGCTGCTCTGCCCTTGACCTAGAATCCTGGCTACTCGTATGACGATGTAATGAGAGTAGCCATGCACAAAACAGCGTCCTGGTTCGGGCACAAACACATCCTCCTCCTGCTCAGCCTGCTGAGCCTGCTAAGCACAGGCTTTGGCCCGTCGGTCCTGACCGACAGCGACATGCCGGTGCGTCGTGTGACCCCCTATCAGCTACGCATGATGCGCGAGATACCTTCGCCCGAGCTCAGCGCGCCGGCCTACATTCTGGCCAACGCGGCCACCGGCGAGATCCTGTTGGCCAAGAACATGCACGAAAGAAGATCGGTGGCCAGCATGACCAAAATGGTCACCGCCCTCGTCGCCCTAGAGCGCGGCCGTCAGGACCAGATGGTCACCATCGAGGCCCGCGACCTGCGCGGGGTGTACAGCGTCATGCTTCTGCGCAGCGGCGAAGAGCTTACCCTGCGGCAGTTGCTGTTCATGTTGCTCATCTCTTCGGACAATGCCGCCGCCAACGCCATCGCCAGGGCAGTGGCTGGTGATGTGCGTACCTTTGTGGGCTGGATGAACGAATACGCCCAGCGCATGGGGTTAGCCGATACCCACTTTGCCAATCCCTACGGATACGACCATCCGGAGAATTATTCGTCCGCCTTTGATATGGCCATCATCGGCCGCCTGGCCATGGCCAACCCGGTCATCGCCGATATCGTCCGGCGCCCAGAAGCCATCGCCGCCTGGCGCAACCTGATCTCGACAAATGAGCTGTTGAACACCTATTCGGGGGCCATCGGCATCAAGACCGGCACCACCCCGCAGGCCGGCGAATGCCTGGCCACGATGGTAAACCGCCCGACGGGGCGGGCCATCTCGGTGGTCATGGGCTCTGAGCACCGATTTCACGATACGCGGATGCTCATGGATTATCATTACGCCAATTTCGCCGAGCTGAACATCGCCCTGCCCTATAATGCCCTGAACCGCTATCAGGATCTCGAGTATAATTGGCACGCCATCGGCCTGCGCGGCTCACTGACGGTGTTGGTCAAGCCGTGGCAGTTGGATACCGTCAGGGTGTACCGACAGATCGACAACATCGCCCCCAACCCAAGCCAGGACGAGCCCATCGGCAGGCTGATCGTCTCTCTCGATGGCCGGCTGCTCACCGAGGTGCCCATGTATGCCCGCCCAGACTAGCTCCGAGCGCGGCGAGCGTCTGCAAAAGGTGATGGCCCGCGCCGGCGTGGCCTCGCGGCGGGCGTGCGAGGCCTATATCACCGCCGGCCGGGTGCGGGTCAACGGCCAGGTGGTCACCGAGCTGGGCACCCGCGTGGACCCCGAGCACGACCGCATCGAGGTCGATGGCCGACCGTTGACCACCGGCCGCGAGCGGGCTTATTACCTGGTGTACAAGCCGGTGGGCCATGTATCCACCGCCGACGATCCCCAGGGTCGCCCCACCATCGTGGACCTGGCGCCTGGGCAGCGCCGCCTCTATCCCGTGGGCCGGCTGGACCGCGACAGCGAGGGGTTGGTGTTGCTCACCGACGACGGCGAGTTGACCCAGCGCCTTTTGCACCCCCGTTACGAGCACGACAGAGAATACCTGGTGCTGGTGCAGGGCAGGCTGAGCGCCGAAAAGATGCGCCGCATGGCCGAGGGCCTGCATCTGCCCGACGAGGAGCGCCCAATGCGGGCGAGAGTGTCCGATATCTCAGGTGCCGGGCACTTTCTGAAGTGCCCGGCACCTAAACCGGCAGAACCGGGCGAGCAATGGCTCCGCGTGATCCTGCGCGAGGGGCGCAAGCGCCAGATTCGGCGCATGATGCAAGCCCTCGGCCATGAGGTGAAGCGGCTGATCCGGGTGCGCATGGCCAGCCTGCGGCTGGGCGATCTGCGCCCCGGCGAGGGGCGCTGGCTGACCGATCAAGAAATCACGGCGTTGCGTCGCGACGCCGGCCTGAAATGAA
>SKLG01000475.1 GCA_007123335.1 Anaerolineae bacterium
ATCATCAGGATCAGGGTCACGATCAAGGGGATCATCCGGTCGCGCTGAGGGATCGCCTCGCCGGCAAGGTCCGGCCCCAGGACCTCCTCTTGCCGGGAGATCGGTGCGGGCTGTTCCGCCATCTGAAAGCCCATGTTCTCCACCAGGACAGTCATAATCTCAGCCATCTCGGGCGTGGCATCGTCGGGCAGGTGGATGCGCACCGTGGGGCGCTCTCCCAAAAAGAATTGCTCCAACAAGTCGTCGGGCAGCAGCAGACCGGCGTCGACCTCCTCGTCCTCCACCGCCTGCCGCAACGCGTCCTCGCTATCGAAAAGCTGCACCGTTACACCCTCATCCTCCCACTCTTCGATCAGGGCGGTGTCCAGGTCGGGGGCATAGAGCCCCAGATCAAACTGCTCATCGACGGTCGCCGGCAGGATGAAATAGATGCCGATAAAGAGGCCGAGGTAGAGCAGGGTGATGATGCCGAAAAAGGGATTGCGCGCAAAACGAACCAGGTCCTTGACCACCAGTGGGGGGATGGTACGCCAACGCATCAAACCAGCTCCCTCCCGGTGATCTCGATAAAGATATCCTCCAGGCTGGCCTCGCGGCTGTGGATGGTCGTCACCCGCTCATCGCGGAACAGCGCTTGCAGCTCTTTGGGGGTGTCGGGTTCATCCATGTCCATTTCGCGACGTTCGATGTTGCCCTCGTCGTCGGCGATATCGACCTCGATGATGCGGCGGCCATAGCGCTGCTTGAGATTGTAGGGGGTATCTAGCGCCACGATCTCGCCCTGGTCGATAAAGGCCACCCGATGGGAGAGCCGATCTGCCTCCATCATGTCGTGAGTGGTCAAAAAGATGGTGACGCCTCGCTCATTCTCCTCCAGGATCAGATTGCGAATGGCCTGGGCCGAGACGGGGTCCAGGCCCTCGGTGGGCTCGTCCAAAAAGAGGATGCGGGGCTGATGAAGCAGGGCGCGGGCCACCATCAGGCGCTGCTTCATCCCTTTGGAGTAACCGGACACCCGATCGTTACCGCGCCCCTCAAGCCCTACCCGCTCGATCAAGCTATCCGTATCCAGATCACGGACGCCATACAATCGGGCAAAAAGCCTGAGATTCTCGATCCCAGATAGTTCCTCATAGAGGTTGGCGCTCTCGAAAGAGATGCCGATCTCGGCCTGGACCGCCGCCGTCTCTTGGGTCACGTCTCGGCCCAATAGGGTCACGCGGCCCTCATGGGGGCGGCGCTGGCCGGTCAACATGCTCACCGTCGTCGTCTTGCCGGCGCCGTTAGGCCCCAAGAAGCCGAGGATCTCTCCCTCGGCCACCTCAAAGCTAATATCGTTCACCGCGACGAGATCGCCATAGCGGTAGACCAGGTTCTCGGCCACGATAGCGGGCTCGGTCATGGGCATCCTTTCTCCGCATCAACGGCTATATCATCGCTCAAGCAGAAATGGCAGCACCTCTCCCAGGAACAGCTCGGGGTTCATATCCATGGCGATATGCTGCTGACCGGGCATCATTACCATCCGACTATCGGGCAGTGCCGAATCAACCAGCTCAATCGCTTGGCGAGCAGAGGGGCTATCGCCGCCTCCCAGCGTATAGCCGCCCACGCCAGTGGTCGATACCCGCCCCCCGGTCGTGGCCAGGCCGTAGGGTTCTGTGGCCCGATCGAGATGGCTCATGGTGGCGCCTCCGGCGATGGTCACCGTACGAGCTTGAGGATCCACCGATGCCGCGTTCATCCGCCGCATGTCGATCACCAGGCCGCCATCAGTGAGACCTTTGCCGGCCACGCTGTGCCCGCCGTCACGGATAGCGATCTCGAGATCGCGGTCGCACCCAAACTGCACCGCGCGCACCACATCCTCCACAGAGGCGCACTGCGCGATGACACCGGGGCGCTTGTCGATCATGGAGTTCAAGATCTTGCGGGCCTCGTCATAGGTGGGGTTATCGGGGTTGATGATCTGTCCCATAAAGCCTTTGGGGAGTTGGTCAAGAGCGGATCGCGGATATCTGCTGGCATGTCTCTTTCCCTCCCGATTTTTCAGCCATGCAGAGACGACTCGCGCCCGTGTGTCATGAGCGCGAGCCGCCCTTGCCGTCTATCTAACGGCTTACCATGCAGGATCTGCACGATGCCCCGCCGTCAACTCTATCCCTGACAGACGCGGAAGAGCCCAGCACTGCTCTTACGATGGACGGGACAGGTCTAGGAAGAGGACTGCCCTTTTCCGCCCAGCAGCTTGACGGTGAGGCCAATGACTGCCAGAGCAATAGCCGCCGCGCCCAGTATGGTACTGCGGCCTTCGACCGTCTCGCTTACGCGCTCACCCAGTATCTCGGCCCGTTCCTGGGCCTGGTCGATCTCGCGGCGTGCCGTCTGTTGCGCCTGCTGCGCCATACGGCGGGCGCGCCTGCGCCACTGCTGACGTCGCTCAAGTCGCTTCTGCCTGATGAGCACCAGAGCGCCCACGATCAGGCCAGAGCCCGCGGCAACCATGGCGCCCAGCCAAGGCTCGTCACGCATCACATCGCTTACATCGTTGGCTAACTCGTCCATTTCTTCCTGTAAATGCTCCCGCGATAGCGTTTGCTTGGCTTGATCAAAAGCCCCAACCAGCACCTTGCCCGCCTTGTCAATCTCGTGTTTCAGCGGCAACGTACGCAACTCTACCTCACGCTCAATATCGTGCTTGGCGTGATCTACAGCTTTTCGTCCTGCTTTTTTGACTACCTCTGCCATGGTCTTTATCCTCCCTTGTGTCACCATTCGGGGCGTGGGCCTTGGTCCGCGCCGAGAACTGATGGCACTCTGCACCTCTGGCGATCCGTCTGCTGTATGTCAGCCAGTCGGAGCACAGAGGAATATCATTGAATCTTCACTATATATGATACCAGAGTACAGCGTTAGATAGGGGTGGGAATCGTTAGTTTGGCGACGGCCTTTGTTGGTCAAGTTGGCCGTGCGCGCAAAGGCTATGGGGGCGCGTCGAGGCAAGACCTATGTAAGCGCTTCACGGCCTATGTTGGAGAGAAACTCGGAGCGGGTGGTGGCGTTGCGGCGAAAGGTGCCCAGCATGGCGCTGGTGACCATCCGCGCGTTGGCCTTTTTCACGCCGCGCATGGCGGCGCACATGTGCAGGCCCTCGGCCACCACGGCTACGCCCTGAGGATGGAGGGTGTCGCGCAGGAATTCGGCGATCTCTTGGGTCATGCGCTCCTGAAGCTGGAGGCGTCGCGCGTACATCTCGACGATGCGCGGGATCTTGCTCAGCCCGATGACCCGGCCGTTGGGTATATAGCCCACGTGGCAGCGCCCGAAAAAGGGCAGCATATGGTGCTCGCACATGCTATAGAAATCGATATCGCGCACCACCACCATCTCGTCATACTTGACCTCAAAGATCGCGTCGTTGACCAGCTTGACGGGATCGACATGGTACCCGGCGGTCAGCTCGGCCAACATGCGCACAATGCGTCCGGGGGTGCGCTGGAGGCCGGGACGATCCGGGTCCTCGCCGATGCCCTCCAGAATGGTGCGCACGGCATCCTCGAGATCTGTGAGGCCCTCCTGATCGACAATATCGTCAAGTTCGTCACGAAAGGCGTCATATTCGGCGGGGTCCACGGAGATGATGGGCATATATTAATCCTCTCTTACCAAGATACTATGCCAGGATTCAGGTCGTTTCGCGCTGGCGATGGATGGCTACCCCCACCGAACGGGCGAAACGCACTACCCCCGGCTTTTCGACGCGCACATCCACCGCCTCCACGCGGGGATGACGCAGACACAGGCTGGCGATCGCCTCGGCCAACGCCTCCACCAGGTAAAAGTGCGAAGCCTCGGTCAGCGCGCCGATCTCCCGCGCCAGCCGGGCATAGTCCACGGCATCGTCAATATTGTCCGACGCGCCGGCGGCGCGGGTGTCGGTATGCAGCGCCACATTGATCAGCACATCCTGAGGACGTTCCCGCTCCTCCTCGTTGACGCCGATAATGGTGCGCAACAACAGGTCGCTAATCAAGACACGGTCGCGGCTCATGCGTTTGCCTCGCTACAGATGCTCGCCCCCGGTGATAAAGAGCGTCTCACCGGTGACAAAATCGGAATCCAAGAGATACAACACCCCTTTGACAATCTCCTCCGGCGAGCCGGTGCGCTTGAGGGGCACGCGCTGGGCCAGCTTGCGAAAGTAGCTGCCATCATCGCCAGGCGGCGGCAGGATAGCGCCAGGGGCGATGGCGTTGACCTGCACATGAGGCCCCAGCGCCTGAGCCAGGCTCTCGGTGAGGGCCAGCAGCCCCGTCTTGGACATATAGTAGGCGATATAGGCGGTGCCGGGGCGCACGGCGCGCCAATCCACCATGTTGATGATGTGGCCGCGACGCTCGCCGATCTGTCGGGCAAAGGCCTGACAGAGAAAAAAGGGCGCCTTGAGGTTCACCGCCAGGTGATGGTCCCATAGCGCCTCGGTGGTCTCATCGAGGGTGCCGCGCTCAAAGAGAGACGCCGAGTTGATGAGAATGTCCACCTGTCCCAGCGCCTGGGCGCCCCGCTCGACGAGTTCCCCGGCCTGTCCGGCGTTGCGCAGATCAGCCGACAACGCCACGGCGCGCCGGCCCATCTGGCGGATGCGCGCTACTACCTCGTTCGCCTCGTCGTCGGACTGATGATAGTGCACGATGACATCGCATCCCCGCTCGGCCAAAGCCAGGGCCATCGCCCGCCCGAGGCGCACTCCCGATCCGGTGATCAACGCCACCTTGTCGCGCAAGTCCATCGCCTATATCTCCTCAAGCAGACAGATCGCCTTCTCTATAAATAGTACTCTTTCCCATCATGGTCGTCAAAACCCGAACCCGCTGCAAGAGCAGGAATACCAAGCCCCCGAGAGATTCTCTCGGGGGCTCTTTGGTGCCTGGTGTATGGTGGATCGCAGCGTTATTCGTCGTCTTCGTCGTC
>SKLG01000389.1 GCA_007123335.1 Anaerolineae bacterium
CAGAAGCCGAGCTGGCTCGGCGCTCCCGAATCGCATTATACAGCAGCCAAGAAGTGAGGTATAATGAATACGCATAGAGAGGCCACGACGACGCTCAGGCGTCCGGTGGCACAGATAGCACAGTGGACATGGCACCGAATCGGCACTTTCATCCCTGCAAAAGCACATGTCCGTCGACAAGCGATGAAAGGAGACCGATGAATATCCTGGTGTATGGCGCCGGCCCACTTGGTAGCCTCTTTGCGGTGCGCTTGCTGGAGGGCGGTCACGATGTGTCGCTTCTCGCGCGGGGACAGCGGCTCGCCGATCTCCGCGAGTATGGCGTGGTGCTTGAAGATGCGGTGACGGGCGAGCAAAGCATCACTCACGTTCCGGTGGTCGAGGCCCTCGATCCCGAGGATGACTATGAGCTGGTGCTGATCATCATGCGCAAGAACCATGCGCTTCAGATCCTGCCCACGCTGGCAGCCAACCAAAAGGTGCCCACCTACCTGTTCCTGATGAACAACGCCGCCGGGCCCGGTGAGCTGGCCGCCGCTGTGGGGCCGGAGCGGGTGATGCTCGGCTTTCCCACCTCGGGTGGCGAGCGCGACGGCCACGTGATCCGCATTGTGCCGCCCTTTGGTGGCAAAGCGTGGACGGTGCCCATCGGCGAGATCGACGGCAGCATCACCGCCCGCACTCGTCGGGTGGCCCACGAGCTGGAGCGCATGCCCGGCTACAAGGTCGAGATCCGCGAGGATATGGACGCCTGGCTCAAGTATCATGTGGCTATGCTGATGCCCGGACTGGTGCCGGTCATGTACGCCACGGGCGCCGACCTGGAGCGCCTGGTGCGCACCCGCGACGCCCTGGTCCTGGGCGTGCGGGGGATGAAAGAGGCGGTTCATGCGCTGCAACAGGCCGGAGTGCCCTGTAGCCCCCGGGGCCTGTGCGTCATCCGCCACATCCCCGAGCCTCTTCTCGTGTGGGGAATACAAAAGCTCTTGCAGATGCCGGGGATGGAGGCCGGCACCGTCGGCCACGCCGTCGCCGGGCGCGACGAGATGCAACACCTGACCGACGAGTTTCGCCACCTGGTGCACAACGCCGGGATCGAGACGCCGATGATTGATCATCTGTACCAGTACTATACGTCCGAGGCCCCCGAGCTGCCCGATGGCCGCAGCATCCTGCCCCTGGATTGGAGCGGCGTCTACAAGGCGGCGCTGTTGGTCACCACGATGGTGGCGGTGTGCGCCCTTGTTCGCAGCAAGCGGGAGAATGGCGATGAGGCGTGAACCGCGCGCCGAGGGAGGCATCGGGCTCACCACAGCCCGGCGCGTGGGGTTGATCGTTGCGCCGCTGCTCATCCTGGTGAGCGTGTATGTCGTGGTGGGGTTCACCATCGCACAGTTTGGCTTTGACCCTGGCTACCTGCTGGGCATCGCCTTCTACTGGGTTGTCTGGTGTATCGCCTTTCCCCTGTGGGCGGTGGGCAGGCGCGGGTTGGTGGCCATGTTCCGCGGCGAAGGAGGCCGGAGCGCGAGTCCCTCAGTGCTGGGCTGGGTGTTGCTGGCCATCCCGGTGGTGTTCATGCTCGTCGCCGTTCTGCCGCAGGTGTGGCCCCACCTGACGGCATCCTTCATCCTCCTATCGATCCTGATAGGCCTGGTGAACGGCACGTTGGAGGAGGTGCTGTGGCGCGGCACCTATCTGGTGGCCTTTCCACGTAACCGCTGGCTGGGGTTTCTCTACCCGGCTATCGGGTTCAGCCTGTGGCATCTGGCCCCCTATGCTCAGACCGCCGACCCCACCCTGTTCGAGTATGTGATGGTGATGGTGGGCGGGCTCATCTTTGGCCTGTGCTGGGGCTATGTCGCCTGGCGCACCCGGACGATCCGCTGGAGCGTCTACTCGCACATTGCTGCCAACATCGCCAGCATGGCGGCAATCACTTTTATCATGCAAGGCGTCGTCACTCTCTAATCCTCACAGACCCTCGCCCAGCAAGCACAAACTCGGGGCGCAGACGTCCCCGTCCGCCAGGCATCTCTGGGCGAGGGCGACGCAGCAGGGCATCCCTAGCCGCCCGCCATCAGATTTGGGTACGTATTGAGGAGGGTATCCATGAAGATGTACACAAGATTCGGCGCCATGATCGCCACCTCCACCGTCGTCATGTATGGGCTGACCTATATGAACACGTATCAGCTAGATCATGTGCTTTTTAGCGAAACGCGGGTGTACATGGCGCTCATGATGGGCGCGGCCATGGCCGTCATCATGCTGTCCTTTATGCAGCACATGTTGACCCATCGACGGGCGAATGTCGGTATCTATATCGGCAGCGCCCTCGTGTTCATCCTCGCCATCTGGCTCGTCCGCAGCCAAACGACCGTCGGCGAGGTATCCTACATGAGGGCCATGATCCCGCACCATTCCATCGCCATCCTGACCAGCGAACGCGCCGAGATCACCGACCCCCGTGTCCGCGAGCTGGCAGACCAGATCATCCAGAACCAGCGCGAGGAGATCGCGGAGATGAGGCTGTTGATCGACGACCTCACCGGGCGCTAGGGCATCTCGGCGAACGCCTCCAGCGGCGCGAACGCCACGCCCACCATGCTAGGGCCGGTGTGCGCGCCCAGCACCAGCGACATCGGTCCCAGCGGCAACCAGGTGCAATCAAAGCGCTGATCAATGATCTCGTGGAGCACCGCTGCCCCTTCAGGATTGTACGCATGCAGCACCTGCACGCGCAGCGCGCTGCCGGGGGCGTGCTTTTCGGCTATCTGATCGGCCAACCCGGCCAGGGCGCGCTGGAAGGTCCGCACCTGCCCGAGCTGCACATAGGTGCCGCCCACCTTTTCCACGCCGATCATCGGCTTGATGTTCAGGATCGAGGCAATCAGCCCTTTCATGTGGCTGATGCGCCCGCCATGGATCAGATACTTGAGCTCCGCCAGGGTGTACATGCTGTCGGTGGCCTCGCCGATGCGCTCCAACAGCGCCAGGATGCGCTCTTTAGGCCAACCCGCTTTTGCCGCCCGCGCCGCCGCCTCTACCTGCCATCCCGATCCGGCGGACAAGGTCTTGGTGTCGACGACGGTGACCTTGGCTTCGGGCACCATCTCTGCCGCAGCCAGGGCCGAGTTGACCGTGCCGCTCAGCCCCGATGAGATATGGATGGACAGGATCTCGGGGTCGGTGGCGGCCAGCTGCCGATACACCTGGGCGAAATCGCCCGCCGAGGGCTGCGACGTCGTGGGCAGGCTGTCCGTCTCGGCCAGCAGGCGGTAGAACGCCTCTGGCTCAATATCCAGCCCTTCGCGGTAGGAGGTGCCGTCGAGGGTGACGACGAGGGGCACGGTGTGAACGCCCAATTCGGCCGCTTGATCGGGAGGTAGCCAGAGGTCGGTGCCGCTATCCGTGACGATGTGCATGCCATGCTCCTTGTGATGAACGATAGGGTGATGTGCAGACGTTGGCGCGCCGCATTGAGGATATGATTCGAATGCCATCCCCAAAGGCCAGTAGTGCATCCTGTTCGGGGATGATTATACTCTACATCATGCCAATGCCGCCAGAGTGTACGGATAGACGACCCTATTGCCAAAAGCGGCCATCCTCTGCCAAAAGAGCGGGTGTCCTCACCCGCTCTTTTGTGTGCCTCAGCACGCTTCTGGTGGGTCTAACGGCACCTCTATACCCTGCGCCGCGAACCAGGCCCGCCGCGCCTCCGCCACCACCAGCGGCTTTATAAGACCTCCATGCGCCCCGGCCAGCGGGTGGCGGCCAGGCCCTGCACGGCCTCGTCCTCAAGGGCCGTGTTGGCGCCGTTCAACCGGATAGTTTGAATCATGGCAACATCATCTTGTGCGCCTGACTTTATAAGCTATCACTATTAGGGTAGCACGAGGGTACAACGTTGCACAAGCCGGAGCGCTGCGAAAAAAGGGGATCGCTTGACAGGTTGTTTGTTGTTGGCCCATACTGAACCGCAGGTGCACTCGATAGCGGCCCATCCGTTGAGGTGAATATGACGGGACAAGGCAACTCCAACCTCGTTCAGACGCTCCAAGCCTTGCGCCGTTCGCTGGCGTATCTTGAATCCTCCGGCATGGACGTGGCGCTGCTCCGCGCCCAGGTCGCCGCGATCGAAGCCCAGCTTGGGGAGAGGGGTGTCGTAGATGCCTCGAACGTCCCGCCTCACGGCGCTTCCTGGGTGGGGGGCGACGAGATCCTGGCCGCGTTGGGCGACCGCTCGGTGATTATCGGCGGGAACGCCGAGGGCGTTCTCATCATCACCGGCGACGGCAACCGCATCATCCGATCACCCCACGACGTCGATCCCACTGTCCTGCTGCGCGCCTACTATCGTGCCTTGGCCAACGAGTGTCGGCGCCTGCCGCTGAGCGTGGTGGACCCTCAGTTCGTCGGCCCGCTGCAGGAGCGCACCCTCTCGCTGGCCGATGTCTACACCGACCTGGACGTCGTCTCCGGCGGACGGCCCGATGCCGACGATCCGCGACGCTGGGGCCTGCGCATGGCCCGCGGCGAGGGCGAGGGGCGCCTATCGCTGCTGGAAGCGCTGGCAGAGCCCAACATGTCTTGCGCCGTGCTGCTGGGCGACGCCGGCTCGGGCAAGACCACCTTTGTGAACTATATGGCCTACTCGCTCGCCACCGGGGAGGACGAGGGCCTGCCCGAGGCGCTGCGCTGTCCTCTGGTGCTGCGGCTGCTCTTGCGCGACGTGGCCGCCCATTGCCTGCCGTCCGACGCCTCTCGGGGCGAGGCCTGCATGCTCTGGGATGCCCTGGAACGGGATATCGCCGCGCGACTGGGCTCTGCCGCCGCCGAGCGCGTCTGTATCCACTTGCAGGGGCGAATTCAGGAAGAAGGAGGCTTGATCCTGCTGGACGGCCTGGATGAGGTGCCGACGGCGGGAGAGCGGCGCAAGCTGTTGCTAGAGGCGGTGCAGGAC
>SKLG01000416.1 GCA_007123335.1 Anaerolineae bacterium
TATCCAGCGAGCGGATGACGTTGGGGTTGCGCACGGTGACGTCCTGCAGGTTCTCGCCCAACGTCTTGCCCGTGGCCGTCATCACCGAGAGGTCCAGCAGCGGGGCGAGCTGCTTCATCACCCCGGCTACCCCGCCGGCGTGGTACAGCTCTTCCACCGTCACGCAGCCGCTGGGCTTGACGTCGGTAATAAAGGGCGTCTCGGCGCTGATGCGGTCGAAATCGTCCAGCGTCAGGTCCACGCCGGCGCGCCGGGCCATGGCGATGAGGTGGATCACCAGGTTGGTGCTGGCGCCCATGCCCATGAGCACCTTGATGGCGTTCTCGAACGCCGGCCGGGTGAGGATATCCGACGGCTTGATGTCCTTCTCCACCAGCTCCATGATCTTGATGCCGGTGGCCTCGGCGGCGTGGATGCGGTGGGCGTACACCGCCGGGATCGACGCCGTGCCCGTCAGGCTCAGGCCCAGCGCCTCGGCGATGGATTGCACGCTGTTGGCCGTGCCCATCACCCCGCAGGCGCCGCAGGTGTTGAAAAAGCCGTTCATCTCGACCTCGTGCATCTCGGCTTCGCCGATGACGCCCGCCTTGTAATCCCAGCTAAACTTTTGCGTGTCGGTGGAGCAGGCCACGGTCTGGCCGTTGTAGAACCCCGCCAAGCGCGTGCCGCCGGTGATAATGATCGCCGGCTTGTTGGCCGTCGCCAGGCCCATGATCTGCGCCGGCACGTCCTTGTCGCAGGTGGAGAGCAGCACCACCCCGTCAAAGGGCATCGAGTCGATGAACTCTTCGGTGTCCAGCGCCATCAGGTTGCGGTAGATCAGCGTCGAGATGTTGTGGAACACCTCGCACATGGAGATCGTCGGGAACTCGAGCGGGAAGCCTCCCGCCGCCCAGATGCCGCGTTTGACGGCGTCGGCCAACATGCGAAAGTGCCAATGCCCCGGGTTTAGCTCGCTCCACGGGTTGCAGACGCCGATCACCGGCCGCTCCATGTCAAAGTCAGTGTAGCCCATGGAGCGGATGTGCCCCCGATAGGTCAGCCCCAGCGGGTTGCCCGGCTGCACCCAATCCTGACTCGCGTATCTCCTGGCCATGCGATAATCCCTCGTTTCTGTGTGTAATAGTGTTATGCCTATCGATCCTATGATGGCCGCCCCCCCGGCAGGCCCGGCCAGGCCATCTCAGCCGGGCGCGATAAAGAATGGCTCGACGATAGCCAACGCCTCCTCTATATCTGCGCGATCGTATTGGTCCAGCGTCACCGTCTTGGGGCCGCGAGCCGCCGCCGCCGAGATGATGCCCCTCATCTTGAGCACCTCCTTGGCCGCCTGCGGGTAGGGGATGGCGCGCATGGCGTTCTCCAGCACCAGCTTGGCGTTGTGGATGCGCCGCGCCTCCTCCTTGCGCCCCTCCTCCAGCAGGTTCCAGATGCGGGCGTCCACGTCGGCGATGTAGCATCCCGGCAGGCAGCCCGACACCCCGCGGGCGTGCTCTGGGATGATCCAGTTCAGCGGCGATCCGCTGAACACGCCCTTGACCGCCGGCTCGCCCATCTCGATCACCTCGCTCACCGAGTGGCCCTGGGGCGCCTTTTCCTCCTTGAGGTATTGCACCCAGTCGATCTCCCGGCACAGCTCGACCACAAACTCGGCCGAGAGCGATGAGCCCAGCCCGCCGCCGACGTTCTGCACCCATACTGGCCGCTGAGCGACGTCAGCGATGGCCCGATAGTAGGCCTTGATCAGCTCCGGCGAGCCGAGCTTGGTCGCCCAGGGAGGCATGGCGATCACGGCGTCGGCGCCGGCCTCGGCTGCCGCCTCGGTCAATGCCACCGCGCCGGCCTGGCTGGTGTCGTGCACGCCAATGACCACCGGCACCCGCCCAGCGACGGCGTCCACGACGAGGCGCATCCCGCGCACCCGCTCGGGGAAGGCGATGACGGTGAACTCGCTGGCCATCACCGGCCACACCAGCCCGTGAGCGCCAGCGCGCGCGATCCAGTCACAGACATTGCCAAAATCGTCCCACAACAGCTCGCCCGTGGTCGCAAAGGGCGTATAGGCGATGCAATAGATGCCGCGAAATGGTTCGGCCATGGCGCCTCCTGTGCTTCTCAGCAAACGTCTATCATTGACCTCAGGGCACGGCGGCATTGCCCGTCGCGAATTGCCACGTGTAGCTAAAGGGCTGACCATCATAGCTGCCCGAGACGCTGACCTCAAAGACGGTATCGTTGGGCAGCGGTGCGTTGGGTAGAATTCCAATCCCTTTGTGGTTGACGGGTAGACTGGTAGTGACCGTATGAGGGACATCCGATCCCCCGACGATTCTCAACCGCGATGTGCTGACCGTCGGGGTAGGCCCAAAGTAACGCCAGTTGACCGTGATGGGATAGGCCAAAGCCGGAACGCCTGACTGATGTGGCGCCGGGTAGCGCACCGGCCAGCCGCTGTATGCCGCGTCTTGGCCAAACCTGGCCTCGGACAACACATCAAGCGCTCCACCCGCCCGATTGTTGCCAGCCGTGTAGAAACCATATCCGAACGTTGGCGTAGTGGGGTAGAGCAGCCAGAGCCGATGTCCCAGGGATGCCATCCAGCCAGTTACGGGACGAAGGGGTGTCCAACGAGGTGTGCCCGATGCCCCTCCTAACCACGCATTGCCTTTGCTGGCGCAAACCTGTCCGCTAGCAGAAGCATAGGGCCAACCGGGGTTCTGATCGTGCGTCAGGTGGTTGTTCTCGGCCATGTAACGGGCGTGTTGAAAACAGTTGTCGTCCAATATGGCGTCGAACGTCACCGGAGGAACCCCGGCCAGGCCCCGAAAATAGTTGACATAGGCGCGTGGATCTTGCGGCGGCGGCCCAGGTGTAGGCGTAGACGTCGGGGTCAGTGTAGGCCAGGGGGTCGGTGTCGGTGGAGGCGGCTGGTCGCGTCGCACCATCGGCACGTAGACGACTCCCGGTCGCGCTGAGACACCTTGGGCCAATGTCCCCTCGGTTATCAACACCAACAGCAGAGCCAAGAAGAGCAGAAGAACTGCTCCAACAAGGGATGCGGCGCGCTTCTTGGAAAGCATCTTGGTGCCTGTTCGGGACTTTAAAAAGCCTCTCATCTTGGCTCTCCTTGACACGCGCCAACCGGCTCACAACATGTCCTCTGGCAGATTTCGTGCGCAGAATGGCCATGCTGCCGCTGGAATGCAGGCGCTCTCGCAGCTCTATCAGGCTCTCCGCCGGATTGAGCGCTCATGTTCCCTTCAGAGATAGGTGGAGGATGCGGACATCCCCGCTAGACGGTGAAATACGGCTCCAGCAGCGCATAGGCGTAATCGATCTCGGCGCGATCAATGTCATCCAGCTCATCAAGCTGGTTGCGTCCGCCGGCGACGGAGAACACCCCGCGCCGCACCATCACCGTCTTGCGCGCCGCCCGGGCCGGCATGCTGGTCAGCGCGTTCTCCAGGATCAGCCGTGTGTTGTGGATCGTCCGCGCCTCAGCCTCCTTGCCCTCCTCCAGCAGATTCCAGATCTGGGCGTCAATGTCGGTGAACATGCTCGACGGCATGTTGCCGCACACCCCGCGCTTGTACTCGGTAAAGATCCACTTGCAGCCCGCACCGGAAAAGACGCCCAGCACCTCCGGCCCGGCCAGCTCCATCACCTCGCTGATGGCGTGGCCCTGCGGCGGCTTTTCCTCCTTGAGATAGCTGACATTGTCGATCTTGGCGCACAGCTCCACCACAAACTTGCCCGGCAGGCTGGAGCCCAGCGGCGGCCCACAGTTCTGGATCATCACCGGCATGGGGTTCACCGTCGCGGCCAGCGCCAGGTAATAGTCCTCGAAAAGATGGTTGCGGTTCATGTGCGTGGCCCAGGGTGGCATGGCGATGATCGAGTCGGCCCCGGCGGCGGCTGCCTGCTCCGCCAAATAGACGGCGCCATCTTTGCTCGTGTCGGCCACGCCGATCACCACCGGGATGCGCCCGCCCACCACGTCGACACAGACCTTCATCCCCTGCACCCGCTCCCGCGTCGAAAGCACGGTGAATTCGCTAGCCATCACCGGCCACACCAACCCGTGGGCGCCGGCGCGCACGATCCAATCCACCTCGCGCTCGAAATCGTCCCACATAAAGCCGCCCATCTCGTCGAACGGTGACTGCGCGATGGAATAAATCCCCCGAAACCTGGCCATGGCTCCCTCCTTTGTGTCGTGTAAAGGTTCCTCGGCGCATCATAGCCCAAAAGCGCGGCGCCGCAAAGAAGCAGCCGGGCACCTTCTGCGGCGCTCGGCTGCTGAGGGCTGCTGAGCAGGATTGACAAAACCCCCTCCGCATGTCATAATATACCGGTAGTGTGAATCGATAAGAATGCAGAAAACGGATATCAAGCGCTAAGCAGCGCCTTGGGGAAAAATCCGCCCTCCGATAGCTCACGTAAAGGTTGTGGAAGATCATGTAAAGATTAGCCCAATATGAGGGGATACATCATGATCAAGCGTCTAATCCGAGGATTGGTGGGAATCATCTTGTCTGCAACCTTGCTGAGCGCTCACAACATCGCACTCACCCAACCGTCTTCCGCCGTCACCCAGGCGGTCAGCGCCACGCCATCTTTTCCATCCGATGAGGATCTTCTCGATACCTGGTCTCAGGCTACGTGGGCCTATCTAAGCTCCGACTGGGCAACGACAAATCATCTGCCCTGGAGCTGGCGCTGCAAGACCAGCGACGACGGCGACTATGCCAACACCGCCGAGATCGGCTTCTATGCCCTGTCTTGGCTGGCCGCCCACGACCTCCAGCGCCCCTGGAGCCCCTCCTGGAGCGATACCGAGGCCGAGATCACTGCCGTCCTCGATCAGCTCCTCGCCTGGCAAACCGGCGCCCAGAGCGAGCAGCCCCACGGGCCCAACGCCTACGCCAACAGCGTCTTTTACCAGTGGTATTGGATCGCCCAGA
>SKLG01000261.1 GCA_007123335.1 Anaerolineae bacterium
GGCACGCCGGTGGACCAGATGACCATTTGTTGCAGCGGATAGAGGTAGGGCGCCGTGCCGATATATTGCCTCGTGTAGGGGATGTCGGCCAGGCCGCGCGCCATATAGCTCTCGGTGACGACATCGATGGTAAAGGTGACGATGTCCAAGAGGGCATAAGGCTGGAACACAACAAAGGTGACCAGCGCCACAATGCCGGTAAGAGACAGCCCTGACAAGGCCTGGGGCCAGGATAGCGTCTCGCGAGGCGGCGCTGCACCGTCGGACGCCTGGAGCGTCGCCGCAGATGCGGCGTCGTCCGGTACCATTGTCAAGAACCAGGCGCCGATGATGGGCAAGACCAGCGGCGCGGCGCTGATCTTGGTGGCCACTGCCATGCCCAGCGCGACGCCCACCGCCAGGCCGCGTGGTATGGTCGGCCGCTGGGCGACGCGCACCGCCAAATAGATGGTAAGGACGACAAAGAAGGCGAGCAGCGTATCGACGGCGTAAAAGTGCGCCAGTTGGATATGCAGCACCGTGATTGCCGTCAAGGTGGCGGCCAACAGGCCGACGCGCCGCCCAAATAGCGAGCGTCCCAGTTGATACAGCACCGCTATGGTGGCCGTGTCGAACAGCGCCGAGAGCACGCGGCCCACCACATAGCTCTCATGCAGCGTGGCATAGCTGGCCCGAAAACGCCCCGCCACGTTGGCGCACACGCGCAAGAGATACAGGGGCAACGAGCCATAGGCGAAAAAGCGCGGGTTCAGCGGGCTCTCCGGGCTGAGCAACAGGCCCAGATCGAAGGATTGGGGCAGGCGCAAGTCGTCCACCACCAACAGGATCTTGCGCTCGTCGGGATGAAAGAGGTACCCGCCATCCCAGTGCAGGCCGTACAGGCGCAGCCACAAGGCGACCGCGAGGACGGCCACGAGGAGGAGGGCGTGACAAGCCCGTCGCTCGCCTGGGTTGCGACGTTGCCGAGTTGTAGGCATGGGCGGCATCAATTCATGGGCGTGAGGTATCTGGCCTAGTCCTGATCGAGGCGCAGGACGGCCATAAAGGCCTCTTGCGGGATCTCGACATCGCCGATACGTTTGAGTCGACGTCGTCCTTCTTTTTGGCGCTCGAGCAATTTGCGTTTGCGGGTCACGTCGCCGCCATAGCACTTGGCCAGCACATCCTTGCGCAGCGCCTTCACGGTGCTTCTGGCGATGACCCGGCTGCCGATGGCGGCCTGGATGGCGATGGCAAACATGTGGGAGGGGATCTCCTCCTTCAGCCGGCGTACCAGCGCGCTGCCTTTGTCATAGGCGCGATCGCGATGCACAATGATCGAGAGGGCATCCACCGCCTCACCGTTGACCAGAATGTCCATCTTGACCAGATCGCCGGCGCGATAGTCCTCAAAGAGGTAATCCATCGAGGCAAAACCTCGCGATACCGACTTGAGTTGGTCGTGAAAGTCGACCAGGATCTCGGCCAGCGGGATGGAAAAGGTCAGGATCACGCGGCGGGCGTCGGGATAATGCATCCGCCGGAACTCGCCACGGCGCGAGGTGGCCAGCTCCATGAGCGGCCCGATATACTCCTTGGGCGCAAAGAGACTGATCTCCATCCATGGCTCGCGGATCTCCTCGATCTCCGACGGATCCGGCAGCTCGGCGGGGCTGTCGATTATGCGCAGCACGTCATCGCGCCCGAGAACCTGGTACTCGACGCTGGGCGCCGTGGCCAGCAGTTCCAGGCCATACTCGCGCTCGAGCCGCTCCTGGACGATCTCCATGTGCAACAGCCCCAGGAATCCACAGCGAAAGCCAAGGTTGAGCGCCGCCGAGGATTCCGGCTGGAACACCAGCGAGGCGTCGTTAAGTTGAAGCTTTTCCAGGGCGTCGCGCAGATCGGCGTATTGCTCGCTGTCGATGGGATACAGCCCGGCAAAGACCATCGACTTGGGCGGGTCAAAGCCGGGTAGGGGCTCGCTCGCCGGCCGTGACGCCGTGGTGATGGTGTCGCCCACGCGGCAATCGCGCACATTCTTGAGGCCGGTGGCGACATAGCCCACCTGGCCAGTGCGCAGGGCGCCCGTAGCGCGCATGGTGGGCGCAAAGACGCCGATCTCCAATGGTTCGATGGCCTGGCCGGTGGACATGATCCTCAACGGCCGCTCGGCCTCGATCGTCCCCTCCATAACCCGCACATAGGCCACCACGCCCTTGTACAGGTCATAGTGCGAGTCGAACACCAGGGCGCGCAGCGCAGCGTCGGCGCCATCCTGCGGCGGCCGGATCTGCCCCACGATGGCCTCCAGCACGGGCCGCGTGCCGATGCCCTCCTTGGCCGAGATGCGCAGTATCTCCGAGGCGTCCACGCCCAGCAGATCCTCGATCTCCTCGGCCACCTCATCAGGGCGGGCCGCCGGCAGATCGACCTTGTTGATGACCGGGATGATGTCGAGATTGTGCTCGATGGCCAGATAGAGGTTGGCCAGCGTCTGCGCCTCGATCCCCTGGCTGGCGTCCACCACCAGGATGGCGCCCTCGCACGCCGATAGCGCGTGCGAGACCTCGTAGGCAAAGTCAACGTGGCCCGGTGTATCGATCAGGTTCAGCTCGTACAGGCGCTCATCGTCGGCGCTGTAGAACATGCGCACGGCCTTGGCTTTGATGGTGATGCCCTTCTCGCGTTCCAGGTCCATACGGTCGAGCACCTGCTCGGCCATGTCCCGGGGCGAGATCGTCTCCGTGTGCTCGATGAGCCGGTCCGAAAGGGTCGACTTGCCGTGATCGATATGGGCGATGATACAAAAGTTACGGACGTCCTCGGCCGCAATCTTGGGCTGACGGATCATATCTATAGCTACCAAAAAGGATAATCTCCATAAACGAGATGGTTCCGCAGGCTGCGCTCACCTGCTGGTCGATGGACATAACCTAGTATACCTCATCAAGGAGCAAAAGGACAAAAACCGGTTGAAGCACGCCGCCCCTGTGCCCTGCTTCCGCTCTGCATCAGACGCCCCGGAAACCGTGATTTCCTATTGACATCACTCTGCCAATGAGATATACTGTGATAGAACAAATGTTCTATGAAGAGCGAGCAGTGATCTGGGGAGGTGACGGCATGGACATGGTGCGCAATGCCCTCGACCGGCGGCGCGGGGGTACTCACTACACAGACCGTATGCAGCGTATCCTCGGCGTGTGCCAGGACTGTGGGTTGCTGTGGCACGAGGAGCGAGTGACCCATCGGAATGGTCAGTGGGAGATGCGGCGTATCGACGACATCGAGCCGGTGGGCGAGGTGCATGTGACGCCGCAGTACGAGAAATACGGTTTGACGGTACGGCCAAGGGTGTTGAATCGCGTCAAGAACCTGGGGCCACACTTTGCCTACGCCCTCAACGTCCCCAATACCAGCGTGGAGGTAGATGGCAACGTCGTCTATGTCCGCGTGCCCAGACCCGGCGCCGAGCATGATCCCATGGTCACGTTTGAGCAAGCCTGGGAGATCGCGCCCGATATCCCTCCTGGGAGTGTTCTGCTGGGCGTCGACGAGGAGCACCAGCAACTGGTCCTGGACCTGACCGCGCCCAGCAGCGTGCACGCCGCGGTCATTGGGATGACGGGCAGCGGCAAGTCGACCCTGATGCGCACCATGGTCCTCTCGGCGCAAATGGTTGGCGGGTCGCAGGTGGCCCTGTTCGATCCCAGCGGCGGGCTGGAGCCCGTGTCGGGTCACCCGTCTGTCTGGCGCGGGGGGATCTTTTGCCGCGCCGAGGACTGCGAGCTGGGCCTTGAGGCGTTGGCCAGCAACATCGGACGTCAGCGTCGTGGGCTCATGTTCGTCACCGTCGATGAGGTGCCCGATCTGGTCGCCTTGCGCCCCAGGATCCGCGACCATCTCTCGCGTTTGGCCCAGGCTGGGAGGCATGCCGGGCTGCATCTCATCGTGGGGGCGCAGCATCCCCTGGCCAGCGAGCTGGGATCGAGCACGCTACGCAACATTGCGGTGCGGCTGGTAGGGCGGGTGGCCGATCCTGGCGCTGCCTACAATGCCACCGGCCGACGCGACAGTGGCGCCGAGTCGCTGCGCGGTCGGGGCGATTTCATCGTCGTGAACGGCTCCACGGTGCGGCACTTTCAGGCGGCGTGTCCCAGCGTCGAGATGCTGCGTCACTGGGCCAGGCGCTATCCGCCGCGTCCCCCACGGATGCCCGTTCGGCCCTCGGGGATGGGCGCCAACCGCCACGGTGGAGGCGGGCGAGGGCTGGACGAGATCCCCGACGGCGTGGTGAAAGAGATCCGGCGCTTTGCCGCCGAGAACGGCGAGGCGCCCTCGCTGAATTGGGTATATCGCATGACCAGAGAGCGCCTGCCCACGGGCGGCTTTGGCCGTGACAAGGCGCAGCGAGCCATCGACGCTGCGATGGAGGACAAGGGATCATGACGCGAGGCGACGGATACAGACAGGACGCCATGGGCGAGGAGGTAGTGGTGAGCGGCTCGTCGGGTAAGGGCATCTTTTTCGTGAGTCTGACCATCGTCGGCGTGATCATCGTTCTGGGCGTGTATCAGGTGCCACAGCCATGGCGCGGCCTGCTGGTCGCCTGGCTGCTCTTCATGGGCACCGGCGGGGTGTTCATCCTGCGCGTCGTTCGCCACCTGTTGGCCTACAAGTCGCTGCTCGTCGAGCACAACGTCACGCAGGGACGCTACGCTCAGGGGAGGCGCCGCGACCGCAGCCGTCGGCCACCCCGTCAAGAGTCGTTGCGGGTGGTTCGCACCGAGACGATGGGCACTGGACGTTACGTGGTGCGCTGATCGCTGGCGCGAAAAATCGCGGCCAGATTGGCCGGGCGGTCGGTGATGATGCCGTCCACCTCGAGCGCGATCATGCGTCTCATGGCGGCTGGCTCGTTGACCGTCCAGACGTTGACGCGCAGGCCGCGGCGATGGGCGTTGCGTATCA
>SKLG01000487.1 GCA_007123335.1 Anaerolineae bacterium
AGATCATGCTGCGCCACAAGCACTCGCAGCTCGACACCGAGCACATGCTGTTGGCGTTGCTGGAGGACCGTGACGGCATCGTGAGCCGCATCCTCGAGGGGATGCAGATCGACGCGGAGCGGATTCGCCGGCGCGTCAACGATGTCCTGTCGGCCAGCGCCCGCACCAGCGGCGGCCAGCCGCTGCACCCGCAGCAGGTCTATATCACCCCACGGGTCAAACGGCTCATGGACCGCGCCAACGAAGAGGCGCAGCGACTGAACGATGCGTTCATCGCCACCGAGCACCTGTTCCTGGCCATCCTGGCTGAGCAGGACAGCGCGGCCGCGCGCATCCTCAGCGATCAGGGCGTGGACCATGATCGCTTTGCCGGCGCGCTCCAAGACTTTCGCGGCGGGCGCCGAGCCACCACCCCCAACGCCGAGCAGCGCTTTAAAACGCTGGAAAAGTATAGCCGCGACCTGACCGCCCTGGCCCGCGAGGGCAAGCTCGACCCGGTCATCGGCCGGGAGAGCGAGATCCTGAGGGTGTTGCAGGTGCTGTCGCGGCGCACCAAGAACAACCCGGTGCTCATCGGCGACGCCGGCGTGGGCAAGACCGCCATCGTCGAGGGGCTGGCCCAGGCCATCGTCTCCGGCGATGTGCCCGAGACGTTGCTGAACAAGCGCGTCATCTCCCTCGACCTGGGCGCCATGGTGGCCGGGGCGCGCTTTCGCGGCGAGTTTGAGGAGCGCCTCAAGGCCTCGCTAGAGGAGATTCAGCAGGCCCAGGGCACCATCATCCTCTTTATCGACGAGCTGCACACCGTCGTGGGCGCCGGCGCGGCTCAGGGCGCCATCGACGCCTCGAATATGATGAAGCCCGCGCTGGCCCGCGGCGAGTTACAGTGCATCGGCGCCACCACGCTGGACGACTATCGCCAGCACATCGAGCGCGACGCCGCCCTGGAGCGCCGTTTCGCCTCCGTCTTTGTCGAAGAGCCCAGCGTCGAAGAGACGATCCACATGCTCACCGGCCTGCGCGACCGCTATGAGGAGCACCACAAGGTCAAGATCACCGACGATGCGCTGGTGGCCGCGGCCCGACTCTCCGATCGCTATGTCAAGGATCGCCACCTGCCCGACAAGGCCATCGACCTCATCGACGAGGCCTCCTCCAAGCTGCGCATCGCCATCCACAGCCTGCCGCCGGAACTCAAGGCGTTACGCCTCGCGCTGCGCAATCTGGCCGCCGAGGAGGAACAGGCCGGCCAGGACCGCAACTATGAGCGTGCCGCCGAGCTGCGCAGCCAGCGCCTGCAAAAAGAGATGGAATTCACTACCCAGCGCGCCGCCTGGCAAAAGGACAGCGGCATCGACGAGGTGGTGGACGAGGAGGACGTGGCCGAGGTCGTCGCCTCCTGGACCGGCGTGCCCGTCAGCCGCATGCAAGAGACCGAGACCCGCCGCCTGCTCGAGATGGAGGAGCACCTGCGCCAGCGCGTCGTGGGCCAGGACGAGGCCATCTCTGCCGTGGCCGACGCCATCCGCCGCGCGCGCTCTGGCCTCAAGGACCCGCGCCGCCCCATCGGCAGCTTTATCTTTCTCGGCTCTAGCGGCGTGGGCAAGACCGAGCTGGCCAAGGCGCTGGCCGGGTTCCTGTTCGACGACCCCGACGCCCTGCTCTCCATCGACATGAGCGAGTACGGCGAGCGCCACACCGTCTCTCGCCTGGTGGGCGCACCTCCCGGCTATGTGGGCTATGACGAGGGCGGCCAGCTCACCGAGGCCGTGCGCCGCAGGCCCTATCAGGTGATCCTGTTCGACGAGATCGAAAAGGCCCACGCCGATGTGTGGAACGCGCTGCTACAGATCCTCGAGGAGGGCCGCCTGACCGATGGACATGGTCGCGTCGTCGACTTTCGCAACACCGTCATCGTCATGACGTCCAACATCGGCACGCCCATCGCCGCGCATAAGGGCGGCGCGTTGGGCTTTAGCCTCGGCCCGCAGACCGACGAAGATCGCCAGTTCGTCTCGGATATCCAGGAGAGTTTGAAGCGCACCTTCCGGCCCGAGTTCCTGAACCGCATCGACGAGATCATCATCTTTGGCCGCCTGACCCGCGAGGATGTGATGGCCATCGCCGACATTCAGCTGGGCGACCTGCAACAGCGCCTGGCCGAGCAGTGCATGCGCCTGGAGGTCACCGACGCCGCCAAGGGCTGGCTGGCCGACGAGGGCTATGACCCGGCGTTCGGCGCGCGGCCCCTGCGCCGCACCATCCAGCGTTTTGTCGAGAGCCCTCTGTCTCAGCGGCTGCTCGAGGGCGCCTTCAAGGCGGGCGATACGGTGCGCGTCGATCTGGACCCGGATGGCGAGGCCCTGACCTTTACCACGATCTCAGAGCCAGAGGCCGACGAGGCGTGCCACGTCGAATCAGAGGCCGTTCAGGTCGTCGAGGGGCTATCGGCCTCTAACGGCGACGCCGACGGCACCGACGGTCAGGCCTGACAGCTCAGGTGCCGGGCACCTTCCGCGCCGTCTGCGGCGCCAGTGCCCGGCACCTTACTCGGCGTATACACAGGAGGGAGACAGCGATGAAGGCGTTGGTCGTCTATGATTCAATGTTCGGCAATACCGAGCAGGTCGCCCAGGAGATAGGCCAGGCATTGTTGTCCGAGGGGCATGAGGTGCAGACGCTGCGGGTGACCGAGGCGTCCTCTCAGCAGGCGACCGAGGTAGACGTGCTCCTCGTCGGTTCGCCCACCCGGGCCTTTCGGCCCACCCCGGCCATCACCCAATTCCTCAAGGAGATCCCCGACAATGGCCTACAGGGGATCAAGGTGGGCGCCTTTGACACCCGGGTGTCGCTGAAAGAGGTGAACTCGAAGGTGCTGACCTTTTTCGTCAAGCTGTTCGGCTATGCCGCCGAGCCCATGGCCAAGCGCCTCCAGCAAAAGGGCGGCGCGCAGGCGTTGTCACCCGAGGGCTTTATCGTGACCGGCAAAGAAGGTCCATTGCGCGAGGGTGAGCTGGAGCGAGCCGCCGGGTGGGCGAAAGGGATCGCCCGCGCAGCCTGAACGCGAAACCGCCCGCGAAGGATTCCTTCGCGGGCGGTTCTGTGTATCTAGGGTGTATCTAGGGATTACTCGCCGAGCATGCTCGCGTCAAGGACCAGCGTCTCCTGGACGCCGTTCACATCCACGGTGTAGGTGCCGGGCTCCAGCCCGAGATGGGCGGGATCCAGGGGAACGCTCAGCTCAAAGGGCACCAGCACCTGGGCGCCCATGGCCTCGGGATCGCGGGTGGTATAGATGCGGACCTCGATGACATCGCCTTCCGCTCTGATCTCCACGATATCGAGCTCGGTGACCGCGTCGTTCAGGTAGCCGCTGGCCACCACGTTGACCTGCGCCGTCTCGACCACGATCGACACCTCTTCGACGATAGCCTGCATCTGGGGCTCGCTCATCAAGGGCTCCTCGGGCTCGGTGGCCTCGGCGCCCATCATGCCGGCGTCGAGGACCAGCGTCTCTTGCACGCCGTTCACATCCACGGTGTAGGTGCCGGGCTCCAACCCGAGCTCGGCGTAATCCAGCGGGATGCTCAGCTCAAAGGGCGTCAACACCTGGGCGCCCATGGCATCCGGGTCGCGGGTGGTGTAGATGCGGATCAAGATGGTGTCGCCATCCACCCTGATGTCCACATCGCCAATCTCGGTGACCGCATCGCTCAGGTAGCCGCTGACCGCCACCCGAACCTGCACCGGCCACGACTCGAGTATCAGGATCGATACCTCTTCGACCATGGCCTCTTGCGCCGGTTGGGGCTCGGGCACATCGACCTCGATCGTGCCGGCGCGCACAAACGCACATCCGGCCAACAATACCATCGGTAGCACAAGGAGCAACAACCATCGGGCGGTGATCTTGGTTCTCATCTCTGTCTCCTCACGTAAAAGGGATTATCAAGGCTTGGGAATCGTCTTGGGCAACCGGTTTGCCTGTTCACCCTCTAGACGCATCGAGGTGCTGTTAGGTTCCCTTGCCAGGCCCCATTTTCGAGATCCCTCGACAGATCTCTTGCCTGCTCTGCAAGCTCTGCTGAGGGATCTTTGGGTATGAGGAGATGAGGAGAATGGACGCTAGTAGACCGGCCCCGTGCGCACCAACAAGAACTCGCGATGGCCCAACACCTCGGCGACGGGCTGTTCCCCCGAGGCCACGCATAGGCACAGATCATAGATCCGCACGCCGACCTCTTCGATGGTCTCCTGTCCGCTGATCACCGTACTGGCGTCGATGTCGATATCGTCGCCCATGCGCGCATAGGTGTGGGCGTTGCCGGTGACCTTGATCACCGGGGCGATGGCGTTGCCCATGGGGTTGCCGCGACCGGTGGTGAACACGACGATATGCGCGCCGGCGCCCACCAGGCCGCTCACTGATTCCAGGTCGTTGCCAGGGGTGTCCATGAAAGAGAGGCCGGGCAGCGTCGGAGGTTGGGCATAGGCCAGCACATCGACGATAGGCGAACTGCCGCCCTTGAGCACGTCGCCCAGCGCCTTTTCCTCGACGGTGGTGATGCCGCCCTGGATATTGCCGGGGCTGGGCTGCTTGCCGACAAAATCCTCGCCCGTGGACTTTAAGAAGCGCTCGCAGGCGTCGATGGTGTCCAGCAGCCGTTGGGCGATGGCGGGGCTGGCGGCGCGATCGGTGAGCACATGCTCGGCGCCGAGCAGCTCGCTGGTCTCGGCCAGGATTACCTTGGCGCTCCGCTGGGCCAGCAGGTCGCTAAAGGCGCCCATGGAGGGGTTGGCCGCCATCCCCGACGTGGCGTCAGAGCCGCCGCATTCCAGGCCGATGGTCAGCGCCGACACCGGACAGGGCACCCGCTCGGCGCCGGCGAACGCGCTCAGCATCTCGCGGGCCAGGGCGACGCCTCGCGCCACCGTGCGCCGCGTGCCGCCCTC
>SKLG01000124.1 GCA_007123335.1 Anaerolineae bacterium
AACGTGGACAAGATGACAACATCCTGGAAAAAGTGGATGATCCATGCGGCCACGAATCCTCGCGTTTCGTACATGCTTCGACACATATACCAACCGAGTACGCCACTCATGATGACCCCAACGATACCGCGCGGGGCTCCGTAATAGTGGGCAACGCCAAAAAACGCGGCTGCAATCAGGATAAGGTAATCCTTCGGGAGCGCTTCCCCAAGCGGGCCGAGTACCGCGCTGCGATAGAACACTCCTTCTTGTAAAGAATTCGCCAGCGCGAGAAGGCCAATGAGCGGCAAAAGTGCGGGTAGGCGGTCCCAGGCCGCCTGTTGTGCGAGTCCGGTCACCGTGAGCAACGTCAGCAGGAGGGTGCCTGTAGCAATGAGCAGCCCAGAGATGACAGAGAGCCTGCCCCAACTGATTCGCCCTCCCTCTATACCAAGCCAGCCGATGCGCGACGCCTTTGCCGACAGATCACCCTTTACAAGCAAGACCTCGCGCGGCGATCGGTATAGCAGTAGTAGTATCCCCACGACGGGAATGATCCCCAAGACCTTGAGTAGGACTTCACCGCCAAAGTGCCCGCTGAAACTGTCTGGTGGAAAGGTCGCTTGCCACCAAGGAGATGCCTGGACTTGGCCCATGACCCTCTGCACGACGACGATGACAGTCAGCACGATACCGTACTGTGCCAAGATCCTCTCCCTGGCACCCACCCAAAGGTAGAGGCTCAAGACGACAAGGAGAACGGCTTTGGCCCATGCCCACCAGGACGGGAGGAACCCAGCGGATTCCCTGACAAGGATGTCTGGGAGCAGTGATGCGATAAGGGTAAGGACGCCCGCCAGAATCAGCTTCATGTTTGTGCTCCTGATGCGCTCGTATGGGTTCAGCGTGAAATGGGATTCCGCCTCATGCCATTGAGGGAGTGCTGTAACAGCTTCTCCTTGCAGAGGCGGGATGTTCGCCTGGCACGTGTTTTTCCAGAAACTAGGACACGGATAAACACGGATCAACACTGATCGGACTCTCTCAAGCCTTGTAGAATTCGGAGCTCCGTGTTCATCCGTGTCCAAGGGCGACGGCGTAGCAGCCCGGAACTGGCGGCGGCGAGAGGGCTAGTGGCAAGCGGCACAGGGATTGAGCCTTGCCGCGCAGCGCTCTCATCACACCCGAAAGTAGGCGCTCAACACCTCCAGCCCATGCTCCATCTCTGACGCGTGCCAGGGATCGAGGGCATATGGCCCCAGGCTGCGGCGGCTGTTGCTGGAAAAGACGCCCCGGCGCACCATGACCTCCTTGAGGTCGGCCAGGTAGGGGATATCGCCCATCGCCCATTGCAGCACCGCCCAGGCATCCTGGATGCGCCGCGCGCCCTGGATGTCGCCGGTCTCCATCCGCTCCCAGATCTGGGCGCAGATGTCGGTCATGTCGGCGGAGGCGATGCAGCCCACCGCGCCCCGTTCATGGCTGGCCACCATGCCCAGCCGGTGCCCACCGGTAAAGACACCCAGGACGTCCGGGCTGTTTAGGCCGATGAGCTCGCTCACCCAGGTGCCGTGAGGGTCGCGCTCCTCCTTGACATACTGCACCAGCGGAATGGCGGCGCACAGCTCGGCGACAAAGCGGCTGGAGAGGTTCGAGCCCATCTGCCCGCCCAGGTTCTGAATAAAGTGGGGCACCCCGCCTGCTTCAGCCACATCGCGGTAGAAATCCCTGATCAGCGCCGGGTCGCTCATCTTCACCGACCAGGGCGGGACGGCGATGGTGGCGTCGGCGCCGGCCCTGGCCGCTGCCTCGGCTAACTCGATAGCGCCGGCCTTGCTGGTGTCGGCCACGCCGGCCACTGTGGGGATACGCCCGGCGACGACCTCGGTCATCACCTGATAGCCGCGCATGCGCTCGCTGGCCGAGAGCACCATCTGCTCGCTGTTGTTCACCGGCCACACGATGCCGTGTCCCCCGGCGCGGACGATCCAGTCAAACTCGGCGGCCAGCTCGTCCCATAGCAGGTCGCCGGCCTCGTTGAACGGCGTCAGGGCGATGGCAAAATAGCCGCGCAAGGATGGCGTGTTCATCGTCATCTCCTTATTCCATCACTCTACGGGAGCGGCGTCTCCCCCCACATCTCAGCTGCCTGGATCAAGGCGCGCATATAACCCGCGGCGTAGGACCAGTACTGGCGGTTGTCCGGCGTGTCGCCGGTGATGTGGGCGGCATGGTCGGGGCCGATGGGGCCGCGGAACCCCGACTGATGCAGCGCCACCATCAGCCGGAGCATGTCCTCCTGGCCGTTGTCCAAAAAGGTCTCGTGGAAATCGCCCACCGTGCCACGGACGTTACGGAAATCCACCAGGTAGATCCTATCCATGCCGCCAAAATAGCGGATCTCGGCCTCGACATCGGCGCCCATCTGCGAGAAGCAGCCGGTGCAGAATTTGAGCCCCAGCGCCGGGCTGTCGGCGATCTCTAGCGCGCGGCGGAACGCCTCGGGGCTGCGCATGATCCGCGCCACGCCGGCGATGACCGGCACCTGTGGGTCGTCGGGGTGCAGCGCCAGCTTGACCCCCGCCTCCTCGGCCACCGGCGCCGCCGCCTTGATGAAATAGGTATAGTTGGCCCACATATCCTCGTCGGAGAGCGGGCGGCGCTGCTCCGGCGGGATGAGGGTCGGGTCGGCGGCCGGGCCGAGGGACATAACCTGCGCGTTCTTGACCTTTTCGAAATCGAACGCGGTGGCCGTGGCCCCGGCGCGCTCGGCGGCCAGGCCGGTGGTGCGGTAAAAGCGCAGCGCGTGCATGTTGAACACCATCACCGGCACCCCGGCGGCGCCCATGTGGCGGATGGAGGTCAGGGTGTGCTCGATTTGCTCGTCGCGGCCGGGCAGGCCGAGCATCCACTTGTAGCAGAGGTGCCAGGGCAGCAGGCTCAACGACTCGACGGTCAGCCCGAATTGCTCCGCCGAGCTGACCAGGTTCACCAGCCAGTTCAGCTCATAGATGCCGTTGGGCGTCTCGTCGGCGCCGGGGCCGCTCATGATGCCGTCGGCCCCCAATTGGGCGCAAAAGCGCAACGAATCGGCCAGGTTCTTGGTGCGCGCCGGAAGGATCAGTTTCATGGGTTTATGCTCTCCTTATCGAGATGATGCGGTTCACTCGCGCCACTGCGACGGCGGATGCTCGGCGATGGCGTCCTCATTCAGCGCGGTGCCGAGGCCGGGCTTGGTGGGCAGCTCCAGGAAGCCGTCCTTGGGCTCCACCAGATCGGTGACGATCTCGTTGCGCCACGGCAGATCGTCGTATTCGAACTCGAGGATGTAGAAATTGGACAGCGTGGCGCAGAGGTTTACCGCCTGAAGGGTGCCCAGCGTGCCGTGGGAGTTGTGCGGGGCAAAGAGGATGTCGTAGGTGTTGGCGTAATCGGCCACCTTTTTGCCCTCGGTGATGCCGTTCCACACCGTATCGGGCATGATGATCTCCAGGGCGTGGCTCTCCAGGAAGGGCTTGAACTCGTGGCAGCGGCGCATGCTCTCGCCGATGCAGATGGGCGTCTCGCTGCCCAGCCGCACCGTGCGCAGTGACTCGGCGTCCAGCGTCTCGGCCTCCAGCCACATGAGGCGGAAGGGCTCTAGCGCGCGGGCCAGCTTGAGGATACCGGCCATCTTGTAACGAAACGCCACATCCAGAGCGATGCCGATCTCGGGGCCCAGGGCGTCGCGTATGGCGCCGATCCAGTTGACGACGGCGTCGAGCTGCTCATTGGCGATATCCCCCGATGGGTTGCGGTTCCACCATGCGTCGGGGTTCGAGGCGTCGGGGCCCAGATTGGTCTTGACGGCGGTAAAGCCCAGCCGCTTGGCCTCGGCGGCCATGGCGGGCACGTCGGCGATGGAGCGCGCCGGCGGCACGTCGTCGCGATAGGGCACATCGCGGCCAAAGTGGGTCCAGTAGACGCGAATGCGCTCCTGTATAGGACCACCGAACAGGTGATAAACGGGTACATCCAGCGCCTTGCCCTTGATATCCAGCAGCGCGGCGTCGATCCCCGAGATGGCCTGATGGGCCAGCCCGCCGATCTGCCGCTGGGTGGTGCGATAGAGCATCTGCACGATGGCTTCAGTGTTCAGCGGGTTCTGGCCGATGACCTGGCTACCGAGGTGCTTGATGGCGGCCACAAGCATGGGCGCGCTGTGCATACAGGTGCACTCGGAGTAACCTACCAGGCCCTCGTCAGTGCTGACCTTGACGAAATTGTGGGTCCGCCAGCCCCCTTCGCAGGAGAGCGTCTCGATGTTGGTGATGCGCATGGGGTTCCTTTCTCTGTGTTGGGTGTGATGTTGGTCAGCCAACGGGCGGACCGGTATGCTATGGAAGAGCTGGCATCCCCGCCCGGCGGTTGCGGTCTCGCCAAGCAAGGAGGGGGAGCGGTCGTGGCACCGTGCGCCGCTTCAGACCAGAAAGCCCCTCGATCCAGCGCGTCTCGGCGGCATCGGCCTCGGCGAAGCAGCGCTCGGTCAGCTCTCTGCGCTCTCTTGCCGAGGCGCCCTCGGCCTGCATGGCCTGGGCCACAAACTCGGTCTCCAGCGCGTCGCGCTCTGTTGCATAGCGCGCGATGCGGGCGACGGGCCCGTCGCCGTAATCTCGCAGCGTAGCGCGATGCAGCCGTTCGTGCCGCCAGAACAGCGTCGTCGGGTCATAGCGGCCGGTGGGCTCGGGGCCCAGGTCGGGCAGGCCGGCATCCAACCACGCGGGTTTGAACAAGCTGGTGCAGGGGGCCGCCGTGCCGGTGACCAGCAGCGTGGCGCCCTTTTTGGTCAGCCGCGCCACCAGCGAGGCTGTGGTTTGGCTGCCGCGCACGGGGCCGAACCCGGCGTGCACACACACCGTAGCCCCGGTCAGTCCGCGGTCGGGGCGATAGCCTGGATCCTGGCCGCCGTGGTCGCGCAGCGCGGCCAG
>SKLG01000578.1 GCA_007123335.1 Anaerolineae bacterium
CCGCATCCGGCGTCGAGGACGACGTCGCCCTGCTTGATCGGCACTATTTGCCGTACCAGGTTCAGGCGACGTTCCTGCCCCTCCCGCCAGAGTGCTGAGGGCAGCCCCAGGGTGGCAGCCTTGTCGCTGTTGCTATCCGCCATGGGGTCTTGTCCTCTCATAGGATATCGAAAAAGGTGCCGGGCTCTTTCTAAAGAGCCCGGCACCTGCGCTCATCGCTACAGATCGGCCAGCGCGGCGCCCATCGAGGCCAGCGCCTTTTCAATGTTCTCGATCGAGTTGGCGTAGGAGAGCCGCAAATAGCCCTCGCCATACTTGCCGAACGCGGCGCCTGACAGGCAGGCCACACCGGCGCGGTCCATGAAAAAGGCCTCCGCCTCGGCGCTGGTCATCCCGGTCCCCTTGATGTTGGGGAACACGTAAAAGGCACCACCGGGCATCACGCAGCTCACGCCGGGCAGCTCATTCAGTCCGTTGACGATCACCTCGCGGCGCTCGCTAAAGGCTTGCACCATCTCCTTTACACTGTCCTGCGGCCCCTGCAGCGCCTCGATACCGGCGTACTGGGTGGCCGCGTTGGTGCACGAGTTCGAGTTGACCATCAGCCGGGTGATGTGCTGCGCCAGATCTTTGGGCATAACGCCATAGCCCAGACGCCAGCCGGTCATGGCATAGGTCTTGGAAAAGCCGTGCAGGATGATCGTTCGCTCCGAGGTGGACATGCCCGGCAGCGTGGCGATGCTGTGGAACTCGCCGTCGTAGAGGATATGCTCGTACACCTCGTCCGACAACACCGGGATGTCGCGCTCGGCGCAAATCTCGGCCACAGCCTGCAAGTCTGAAAGCTCCAGCGCGCCGCCGGTGGGGTTCTGCGGCGAGTTCAGGATGACCAGCCGGGTGCGGTCGGTCACCAGCTCGCGGAACTCGTCGATGTCAAAGCGAAAACCCTTTTCCTCCAGCAAGGGGATGGGCACGGCCTTGGCGCCCATAAAGTTGATCATCGACTCATAGATGGGGAACCCCGGGTTCGGATAGAGCACCTCGGTCCCCGGCTCGGCCAGGGCCATGATGATATAGAACATGATCGGCTTGGCCCCCGGCGTGACCACCACCTGAGCGGGATCGATGGTCTGATTGCGCACCGGCCCCAGATGCTCGGCGATGACTTCGCGCAGTTCGGGGATGCCCTGAGCGTTGGTGTAGTGGGTGGCGCCGCTGTTCAGGGCCTTGCACGCCGCGTCAATGATGTTCTGCGGCGTATCGAAATCGGGCTCGCCGATCTCCAGGTGGATGATCTCTCGCCCCTGTGCCTCCAGCGCCTTGGCCTTGGCCAACACCTCAAAGGCCGACTCGGTCCCCAGGCGACCCATGCGCTCCGCTAGTTTGATCATTTCAACCTCCCTCTCTTATAGTGCGGCTATAAAGTTCGAACAGCGCCTTTGCTGCTCCTTCCCAAGAAAAACGAACAGCTTGCTCAAAACCCTTGGCTCGCAGAATATCGCGCAACGACTCATCGCTCAGCAGGCACCATAGGGCGTGGGTTAGGGCCTCCACGTCCTTGGGGTCGATGAGCAATGCGGCGTCTCCCGCAGCCTCCGGCAATGACGATGTGTTAGACGTCACCACCGGCGTGCCGCAGGCCATCGCCTCCAGCACCGGGATGCCAAAGCCCTCATAGAGCGACGGAAAGGCGAACGCGTCGGCGCCGCGATAGAGCGCCGGCAGGTCCTCGTCGGCCACAAAGCCGATGAGGCGCACCCGCTCGGGGAACTCGAGTTCCTCAATCGCCTCATCGATCTCCTCGTACAACCAACCACGGCTGCCGCCGATCACCAGATCGTGAGGCACTCTCTGTTCGCGCACCAGATGGCCATAGGCGGTGATGAGCCGCGCCAGATTCTTGCGCGGCTGGAGCGTGCCCAGCCCCAGCACATAAGGCCCCTCGATACCGTAACGGGCCAGAGCTTGCGCCTCGTCTGGCGCCTTTTCTGGCGTGAACCGCCCATCCACCCCCGGATAGACGACGGCGGTGCGCTCTGGCGGCACGCGCAACAGCTCAATGAGATCGGCCCTGGTGCTCTCCGAGTCGGCCAGTACCAGATTCGCCCGGCGCACCGACTCGGGCACTGTACGCAGCAGATAGGCCAACAGCGCCGGTGAAAAGCACCCCGGATGACGCATGAACGACAGATCGTGCACCGTGAGCACCGTCTTGGCCCGTCGCACCGGCGCCAGCGCAAAATCGGGCGAGTGATACAGGTCCACCGGGCCGGTGATCCACTCCACCGGAAGGGGCAGATGCATGCGTTGCCACAGAATCGCCATCTGCTGATCGGTCAAAGGCAGGTGGCGCCAGGCGACATTTGCCGGCCACGGTTCTGCTCGCAACGCCTCCCGCTGCTCGCGGAGCATGCCGCCACTGCCGCTCAACAGCACATACTCGGTCTGCGTATCGAGGCGCGTCACGGCGCGAATCAACTCGCGGGTGTAGCGGCCGATCCCCGCTCGCTGTCGTACAGCAGCCGTATAATCCACCGCGATGCGCGTCATCGGATCCCCTTGTAGGTCCACACGCGGTTCGCGCCAAAATTCCAAAAGAGCACCACGCCGATGGCGATGGCTTTCGCCAGATTGTAACCCAGAGTGCCCCAGGAGGAAAACAGATAGTGATCGAGGGACAAAAAGATCGCCTGGTTGATGGCGTACCCCACCACATTCACGATCACGAACTGGACCAACTGCGTCCCGACGGCGCGGTCGCGGGATTCGGGAAAGGTCCACAGGCGGTTCCAGGTGAAATTGCTGAGCACCGCCGCCGAAAAGGAAAAGGTGTTGGCCAGCCACTTGTCCAGGCCAAATATCTGGATGCCCAGATTTAGCACGCTGAAATCCACCACCGCGCCGATGGTGCCCACGATGCCAAACTTGATAAACCGCGTCAGCTCCCGCCGGTTCTCCATGGCCAAGGTGCGTAGCTGAGTCACCGAAGGGATCATGACGCACTCCCGCTGGCGAGATCAAGGGGCTCCGCTGTCCACGTCTCGGCGCTGAGCGCCATACCGAGGCAGATGCCCACCAACAGATAGAGGCTATGCACAAAGAGCAGATCAAACATGCCATGGGCCAAGAGATGCCCCAACATGCCCAGCGCGCCCAGGGCCAATGCTCGCCGGGTTCCTCGCCGAGTCGTTGCAGCGCGCCAGGTGCTCCAGAGCGCCGCGATGGCTACTCCCATATAGCCCGCCAGCCCGATCAGCCCCCCCTCGGCCAGCGCATGGAGATAGGCATTGTGCGCATGCCCCAGCGGTTCCTGCCAACGCGGCAGCGCGACCTCGGGATAGACGATGGCAAACTGGCCCACACCCACCCCCAGCCAGGGCCGTTGTGTAAACATCTGCCAGGCGGCCTGCCAGTGGGCCACCCTTTGAATGACGCCGAAATTATCGTCGGTGATCTCGATGAGCGACAGATCGCGCCCCACATAGCCCACCACATCGGTGGCGCGCAGCAAGGTGCCCGCCGGCAGCAGGGACAAAACCGAGGGCAGCAAGAGCGCCGCTATCAGCAGGATCGCCGCGATAGCCACCATATACCGACGTCCCAGGGCCAGCAGCACGAGCATGCCGCCGCCGACCAACCCCACCAGCGCCCCCCGCGACCAGCTCATCAATATCGCCGTAAGCATCAGGAGTCCTGCGATGGCGGCGGCCCCTCTCCCAAGGGTCCGCCAATACCCCTTCAGGAAGGGGGGGGGCACCAGAACAAAGGCATAGGACAGCGGCAAGAGCAGCCCCAGATAACCGGCAAAGGGGTTGGGCTGCATAAAAGACCCATAGGCGCGCATGTAACGGCCAAACAGCATAAAGCCCGCCGGCCCGACGCGATAGAGGAACTGGTAGATGCCCAGAAGGCTTTGCAAGGCGCCGCCCAAGAGCAACGCCGCCGCCAGCCAGGGCATCTGCCGCCGGGGCAGCTCGGCGCGAACGAACAGGTAGAGGAACAGCAGCGCCAGCCACTTGGCCAGCTCCTTGGCGGCGGCGCTTAACTGGCTCGCCGACAGCAGCGAAAGCGCCATGCAGCCCAGATAGGCTAGCAGCGCCCAGGTCAACGGCGACTTGCCCCGGCGCAGGGCGTCACCCACCCGGCGGTAGGCCAGCAGATGCAGCAGCCAGGCACCCATGATAGCGAGGACGATAGCCTCGCTGAGCCCCACGTTGGCCGGCCCCAGGCGAATCTGTCGCAACGAGCCAAAGGGAATCGTCAGAGCCAGGAGATAGAGGCCGAGGGTCGGCCAGCGCAGCAATAGCAGCCCAGAGAACGTCCCGGCCACCAGCAGCCCCGCGAGGCTCAACGGAGCCCTGGCCAATAGGATGCCCAGGCAGGCCACGCCGACGAGTGCGGCGATGGTTTGCAGTGCCCTAGTTGCCCGGCACCTCTGAGGTGCCGGGCAGCTCGATAGGACATCAAGTATCGTGGGGACCTGCGAAAGAGCATGCCGTCGAGAATAAGCCATAATCGGGGGCTAGTCGTCCTGCGTCTCGGCTAGACGCTGTTGGAACCAATCAACGGTAGCTTGCAGCCCGTCCCTCAGCCCGACCCTGGCCTCCCAATCCAACACCCGCCGCGCCTTGGTAGCATCAGGCCGGCGCGTTTGCGGATCATCCTTGGTGCGGGCGTCCTTGGGCGTCACAAAGCGGATCTCCGAGCTGCTCCCGCTGATCTCGATGATCATCTTGGCGAACTCGAGGATGGTGACCTCGTGGGCGTTGCCCAGGTTCACTGGCAGCACCTCGTCGGAGAGGAGCAGCCGGTAGAGCCCCTCCACCAGGTCGCTGACAAAGCAAAAGCTGCGCGTGTGCGAGCCGTCGTTATAGACCGTCAAAGGCTCGCCCCGCAGCGCCTGGCCGACAAAGTTGGGCACCACGCGCCC
>SKLG01000325.1 GCA_007123335.1 Anaerolineae bacterium
CACACACGATCTGCGTTGCCGAGCACGAGCCGGGGCGCGGGTCTCTGACCCGCTCTTCTCACCTGGCGGACGAGGACGTCCGCGCCCCACAATGCGCTGCTTTGGCGGGTGAGGACACCCGCGCCCCACGCACGATCTGCGTTGCCGAGCACGAGCCGGGGCGCGGGTCTCTGACCCGCTCTTCTCCCCTTGCGGACGGGGACGTCCGCGCCCCAGGATGCGCTGCTTTGGCGGGTGGGGACACCCGCGCCCCCACACACGATCTGCGTTGCCGAGCACGAGCCGGGGCGCGGGTCTCCGACCCGCTCTTCTCACCTTGCGGACGGGGACACCCGCGCCCCAGGTTAGGGGCTGAGGTGGGGGAGTAGCTCGTCGGCGCGCTCCAGGATGAGGTCGGCGCCGGCGCGCTCTAGCTCCTGGCGGTTGGCGATGCCCGTCAGCACGCCCACGGCCACCGCGCCGGCGCGTTTGGCCGCGCGCACGTCCATCACCGTGTCGCCCACCAGGAGGCAGCGCTCCGGATCGACGTCGAGCTGTTCGGCGGCGGCGAGCACCGGCGCCGGGTGGGGCTTCATCCGCCACACATCCTGCCGGGTGATGATCACCGGAAAAAAGCGCGCAAACCCCGCCGATTGCACAAAGGCGTGGGCCTCGGCCCGCGCCCGTGTGGTGACCACCGCCAGCCTGACCTGCGGCGCCAGCGCCTCCAGCAGCGCCTCGCTGCCAACGATCAGTTCCGCCTGCCCACGGATCGCCAGCCCCTTGGAGCGACGCACGCGGTCGGCGATGCCAGAGATGACGCCGGTGAGCCCCAGGCGCTCCAGGGAGGAGACGAGGTAGTTGGCGGGCATCTCGATGGCCATCACCAGAGCGCGGGCCAGCTTTTCGGTGTCGATCCGGGAACTCAGCCGGCGCAGCGGCGCCAGGCGCTCGGCCAGGTCCGCGGCCCAGCGGTTGCTGGTCTCGACCAGGGTGCCGTCCAGGTCGAACAGGACCGCGTCGATGGCGCGCCGGTCGGTGGTGTAGAGGGTCATGGGCAGTTCTTCCTCTCCGTCTGCAAGAAGGTGCGCAAGAAGGTGCCGGGCACTGGCGCCGCAGACGGCGCGGAAAGTGCCCGGCACCTGGTCGCGTCTATTGGGCTGCTCACAGCCGCACGGGCAGCCCACGGTCGCGCAGATAGGCCTTGACCTCTGGCACCCGCAACTGCTGAAAGTGAAAGAGCGAGGCGGCCAGCGCGGCGCTGGCCCCGCCGTCGGTGAGCGCCGCGTAAAAGTGAGGCAGCGCACCGGCGCCGCCCGAGGCGATGACCGGGATCGACACCGCGTCGGCGACGGCGCGGGTGAGGGGGATGTCATAGCCGTCCTGGGTGCCGTCGCAGTCCATGCTGGTGAGCAGGATCTCGCCGGCGCCCCGGGCCTCGACCTCCGCCGCCCACTCGACGGCGTCCTTGCCCACCGGGATGCGCCCGCCGTTGATGTATACCCCCCAGCGGCCCTCGCCCTCGCGCTTGGCGTCGATGGCCACGACGATGCACTGGGAGCCAAAGCGCGTGGCGCCCTCGGTGATCAGCTCGGGGTTCCGCACCGCCGCGCTGTTGATGGAGGTCTTGTCGGCGCCGGCCAGCAGAATCTGGCGCAGATCGCCCACGGTGCGCAGGCCGCCGCCCACGGTAAAGGGGATGGTGATGGCGTCGGCCACCCGCCGCACCATGTCGGTGACGATCTCCCGCCGCTCGTGCGAGGCGGTGATGTCCAAAAAGACCAGCTCGTCGGCCCGCTCCCGGCTATACACCTGGGCCTGCTCTACCGGATCGCCGGCGTCGCGCAGGTCGACGAACTGGGTCCCCTTGACCACCCGCCCGTCCTTGACGTCCAGGCAGGGGATGATGCGTTTGGCTAGCATGAGACGCCTCTATCGCGTTAGCGCGCCTGGCCTGTCGCCTCAGTGACCATTCGAGCCGTTCGAGCCATTCGTCCCGTTTGAACCATTTCGGTGTTCGTGGCTTGGGATCAGCGACTCGTAATCGCTGGCGCCGCCGCCATCCAGGGCGCACTCGATGATCTGCCGCCCCAGAGGATCGAGATCGGCGTGCACAAATTTGTTGATCTGCTCATGGAAGAACTTGGTCAGGATCTCGGCGCCGGCGTCGTACGCCTCGGGGCCGACCTCTTCTTGCATATCGACCTGGAAGAAGGGGCGCGGGATCGTAACGCCCTCGATGCGGATGCTATCCAGCGAGTAGCCCAGCAGCGAGCAGCGCGAAGGCACAAGCTGGTCGGACATGAACCGCGCATGACCCCGCCGCGCCAGGTAGTCGCGGGCCAGCCACTGGGGCATGTAGCCCATCTCCCACGCGCCGACGTGCTGGTTGGGGATCAGGATATAGCGGGTGAGATAATTCTCCACGAACTGCTGCAACAGCAGGTTCGCCTGATCCACCTTGCGGCCGGTGGCAAAGGGCCAATAGCTGCCCACGCCCTCGCTGCTCATGCCCACCGTGTCCACGATGCTGGGATTGGCATGGCCGCGCGGGGAGACCAGGCGCCACAGCCAGGCCAGGGCCGGCGGCATCACATGGAACAACCCCAAAATGCCATAGGTGGGGTGCTCCTTGGTGCAGGGCGGTGTGCGCACGCCAAAGGAGCGGATGTCGATGGCCACCTTGCCCTTGACCGCGTTGGGCACAATGTCCCTGGGCACCACGACGCGCGGGTTGGGGCAGACGACGCCGGGCTCATCGTGGATATGCTCCCAGACCAGCGCCGTGCCGCCGGGCACGGTGTCAATGTTCAAAAAGAGCAAGGGGCGAGGCGGCGCCACCGTGAGCCGTTCGAGATCGTGGTCGGTGCCATAGTTGGTGATGTGATCCACGCGGACGAACCAGGCGTTCTCGGCGTCCATGACGCGCAGGCGGCCGTCGTGCTCCTGAATGGCCGAATGGCACAGGCCCATGTCGTCGCACACCGGGTGCAGCTCACAGGTGCGGGGAATCTCCACAAACTTTTGCTCGCCGGTCACCAGATTTCTGCCGATGCGTATGCGGCCGTCGGGCATGCGGTGAGGCTGGAGCAGCATCTCGCTCTTGCCGCCGCCGCTGGCACCCTCGTGCATAAAGGACACGATATTGTCATACGGCGTCACCACCTGGACGGCGGAACAATGGGCGGTGACCCACTGCTCCTTGACGCCCATGTTGATCAGCGCGCCATAGACGCCCTTTTTGGCGCTGGGGCCGGGATAGAGGTTGTAGGAGAACATCTCGTGCACCCCGACGCGGTTGTGCACCACCACCTGACGCCCGTTGAAACGGGTGTGGCGGAAGGTTGGGGCGACATAGATGATCGACTGGGGCTCAAAATCCTCGGGCAGCTCGTCATAAGGGACGATCCCCTGCAAGAGGGCCAGGCCCAGCCCAAAAAAGCCGGCATTCGCCGGGGCGATGACCAGGGAATCGAGGCCATACGCCGACTGGCCGGCCACAAAGCCGAACATGGCCAGGGGCTGGGTCTTGAGCCATTCAAACGTCGCCTGGCGCAGCGGCTCAAAGTCCTCGCCATAGCGCTCGCGGAAGGTGGGCTTGTCGGTGGGCTGATCATCGGCGATGGCCATGCACTCGGGATCGCGCCGGCGCATATAGGGCTCTACATAGTTGACGGCCACGCCGTTACGCACCCGGGCCACCGTCGCCTCCACCACGCGGCCCTTGCCCTCTACGTCGTAGGCAACGTCCATACTGTCGCTGTCGGGGCCGCCGCAAGCGAGATCAATAAGCTCTTGGACGTGGCTGGCTATAATCACCTGGGGACAGGCGGCCAAAATCTCGGCCGCTTCGGCCGGAGGATTGTACCTAGTCCAGTCCATTACTTTTATTCTGGTATCCTCTTGGAGCTCTAGTACAGATGTTTTCTCCTGAAACCCCAGTTCTGCCATGTTATTCCTCCATCATGAAGGTTCAATCGGTTTTTGCCGCATCGTCGCCCATTGCCTACAATTCGCCTCGCCTATTGCAGGCATGGGCTGATCAGGGCTCTATTTATGTGGTCGTACAAGGTCTGCGGAGCGCTGACCGGCGATCATCTGCGCGATCAGTGTTTCGGGCGCAAAAAAACGGCGCTGGCTGACCTGTACAAGCCCCCAACGCCGTCGGTGGTTAGTGTCTGCCGCTCTTCATGGCGGCGGGATGATTATTGGGTATCACCTAGCATAACACCGTCACGATCTGCAAGTTTCTGCCCATCTGTTGGATGGGCGCGCTGTCGCGGAGCACCCCAAGCCAGGCAATGGGGTTGGCCAACGCAAGCCCCTACTCCCGCCGTTACTGTTGTCACAAAACCAGGCCCGCTCACAATCCAGCAGGGTACTTGCCCGTTTTCCTGTAATGCGTGACTATTTTTATAAAAGCTGCCACTTGGAGCAGGACGACAACAGCGGCCATGATCAAATAGATCCAGTGGATCGGATCGGTGGACGGAAAGCCCACTCTGTTATAGGGCCTGAGATAGGCCCGATCGTAGATGTGTACGACAGCTAGCCAAAAGATCACGTATGCACCCTGACTCTGATGCCATTTCCAGGCATCGGTGCCCATGAACCTGACGGCTGGCGTATTCGACGTAGCGGCCAGTATGATCGCGATGATCACTGCCACAAAGGCGCCAAAGGCCCAGGGACTCATATCCACCAGGTACCCGATGATATCCCAGTCTCTGGCCCCAAAGACAAACAGGATGTGCACAACGGACCAGATAGCGAACCAGATCCCCAGTTCCGCCCGCCAGTTCACAGGAAATGGCCCTGTGAACCACTTTCTGATAGACGGCCAAATCCTCACGCTGGGGCCTATGATCATCACCAGAAACAGCAAAAAGTAAGGAACGGCGGCGACTGTGCGCTGGG